>RGYL01000174.1 GCA_010032085.1 Actinomycetota bacterium | reverse complement strand
CGCTTTATTTTCACCGAGCGCAACGGTATCTACATCATCGATATCCAACAGTCACTTGCACTTATCGATAAGGCATATGACTTTGTAAAAGACACAGTCGCAAAGGGCGGAAATATCCTCTTTGTAGGAACTAAGAAGCAAGCACATGAACCAATCCAGACTCAAGCAAAGCGCGTTGGAATGCCATACGTAACTGAGCGTTGGCTTGGTGGAATGCTCACAAACTTCCCGACTGTCTATAAGCGAGTACAGCGATTGAAAGAACTTGAAGCGCTCGAAGCTTCTAATGATCAAGTTTTAACAAAGAAAGAATTGCTCTTACTCCGCCGCGAGCGTGAGAAGCTAAATAAGAACCTCGACGGCATCCGCAACATGACTAAGTTGCCCGCGGCTGTCTGGGTTGTCGATACAAAGCTAGAGCACCTCGCTGTTGCTGAAGCTAAGAAGCTCGGAATTCCTGTTATTGCGATTCTTGATACAAATTGCGATCCGGATGAAGTTGATTACAAGATCCCTGGAAATGATGACGCAATCCGCTCAATCCAACTCTTGACTCGCGTAATTGCTGATGCAACTGCAGCTGGTCTTCAAGCGCGCTCCGCAAATGTCGCGAAGGAAGCTGCTGAAGCTGCAAAGGCTGGCGCTGAGACTGTTGCCGCCGGTGAACCTCTTGCAGATTGGGAGAAGGATTTACTTGGCGCACCTGCAACAGAATCTGCTACCGAAAGCGCAGGTTCATAAGTGGCTTACACAGCAGAAGATGTAAAGCGCCTTCGTGAGGTGACTGCTGCCGGAATGCTCGATTGCAAGAAAGCACTCGATGAGACTGGCGGCGACTTTGATAAGGCGATAGAAGTTATTCGCGTCAAGGGTCTTAAGGGAGTAACAAAGCGTGAAGGTCGTGCCACTTCAAATGGGCTCGTTACCGCGAAATCTGATGATAAGACCGCAGTACTTCTAGAACTTAATTGCGAGACCGACTTCGTTGCTAAGGGAGATCGCTTCCAAGCTGTTGCAGAGGAGTTAGTTGCTCATCTATTTGCTGCTAAGCAATCAGATCTTGCTGCATTTCTCTCCTCAAACCTTCCCTCGGGAAAGTCAGTACAGGCGGCAATTGATGAAGCAAATGCGACTCTCGGAGAGAAGATTGAACTTCGCAGAATCGCTGTTATTGATGGCGGAGCGAATGCCCTCTATCTACATCGCACTAGCCCAGACCTACCACCACAAGTTGGCGTAATCGTTGGAATGGATAAGGCAAATGGTGAAGTAGGTAAAGATGTCGCTCAGCACATTGCGGCATTTGCACCAAAGTATTTGAATCGCGATGAAATCCCAGCCGATGTAATCGCAAATGAGCGTCGTCTTGCCGAGGAGACTGCTCGAAATGAGGGCAAGCCCGATGCGGCAATCGCAAAGATTGTTGATGGTCGCGTGACTGGTTTTGTTAAGGAGGTCGCGCTCCTTGAGCAGGCCTTTGCGAAAGACCAGAAGAAGAGCGTCCAACAGGTCGCAACTGAAGGTGGCGTAGCTATTACAAAGTTCTATCGCTTCCGCGTAGGACAGTAAGGCATTCGCAATCTAAGAAGTAGAATCAGGACTGGAAGGAGCACTCGAATGGCTAATGATCGTAAGAGCTATAAACGAGTGCTCCTTAAACTTTCTGGCGAAGTATTTGGC
>RGYL01000173.1 GCA_010032085.1 Actinomycetota bacterium | reverse complement strand
AATAGTTTCACTCGGTGATGTGCTCCGTTCCAGCGTTGCCGGAAATGATCATCACCCGATGGTGATTGCTTTAGGCAAGGATGTCGAAGGTAATTTCATATGCGCAAACCTCGCCAAAATGCCCCATCTTCTTGTTGCGGGGGCAACAGGAGCTGGTAAATCTTCGATGATTAATTCACTTGTAACCTCAATCTTGATGCGCGCAACGCCTAATGATGTTCGGCTCATTCTTATTGATCCTAAGCGCGTTGAACTAAATGCTTACGACGGTATCCCGCACCTCATGTCACCAATCATCACAAATCCCAAGAAAGCAGCAGAAGTATTGGCTTGGGTAGTTCGTGAAATGGAGATGCGTTATGACGATCTCTCCACTTATGGCTTCCGCCACGTGGATGACTTTAATAAAGCGGTTCGCTCTGGAAAATTGGTAGCTCCACCTGATTCGGAATCTCCGCTACAGCCATATCCGTATTTATTAATTGTTGTCGATGAATTAGCGGATTTGATGATGGTTGCTGCCCGCGAAGTCGAAGATAGCATTGTGCGCATTACCCAACTTGCGCGCGCTGCTGGAATACATCTTGTAATTGCAACGCAACGTCCAAGCGTAGATATTGTGACCGGGCTGATAAAGGCGAATGTTCCGTCACGCTTATCCTTTGCCACTTCTTCACTTGCTGATTCAAGAGTCATTTTGGATTCACCAGGAGCTGAGAAACTTGTGGGCCAGGGCGATGGCCTGTTCTTGCCCATGGGTGCAAGTAAGCCGATTCGAATTCAAGGTGCGTATGTGTCAGAGCGCGAAATCGAGCAGGTTGTCACACATGTCCGTTCGCAGTTAAAGCCGGTTTATCGCGAGGATATTCTCAAACCAGTTGTAGCTTCGCGGGCCATCGATGATGAGATTGGTGATGATCTAGATCTCTTGATGCAAGCAGTTGAACTCGTTGTATCCACCCAATTCGGCTCTACCTCGATGTTGCAACGAAAATTGCGAATCGGTTTTGCTAAAGCGGGTCGCTTAATGGATCTCATGGAGACCCGCGGAATTGTCGGGCCCTCAGAAGGCTCTAAGGCGCGCACCGTTTTGGTGAAGCCGGAGGATCTCTCCTCTGTGCTCTCGGTGCTTAAAGGGTGAACTCGAAGGGTTAGATGAAAGTTAGGGGTTGTTAGCAATCGTTAACCGGCGGTAAAATTCGCGTTCCCAATTCGTGAGGTTTACATGTCGGTCGGCGCATCTTTACTCGAAGTTCGCAAGGCAGCTGGTCTGTCTACTAGCGAACTTTCCAAGCGCACCCGAATTCCAGAGAGCGTGATTGAAGATCTCGAACGGGATAACTTTGCAACGAGCGGTGGTCCCGCTTATGCGCGCGGACATATTCGCAATATCGCAAAGGTCTGTGGAAGAGATGCTGAAGCAATCCTTGCCAAGTTCGACTCCCAAACAATTCCATTAAATAAATCAATTCGTGAATTACTAAATGACACAAGTGCAACTACTGCAAAGAAAGTTCGTAAACCAATTTCATGGAAAGGCTTAACTGGAGTCGCTGCTGGAATTGTTGCGCTCTTTATTTTTGGCGGTGCACTTATTTCTACAAGTGATAATAGTGATGTGGTGTCACAAGAGAGCACGACTGCGGAGGAGAGCGGACCGGTTGCTAAGAAAATTGATGG
>RGYL01000172.1 GCA_010032085.1 Actinomycetota bacterium | reverse complement strand
GATCCATCTACTAATTTTCTCGGCGATGCAATCACGCCGACGCTAGATAAGTTGGAAGATGGTTATGAGGGCGTGGGCTGGCGCGGTGGCTTGGTAAATGTTGATGATGATTGGCGTAGCGTGGATGATCGTGGCGTTGGTGAAGTTGATGTGATCTTTAGTTACTTCTTCGCCTTCAATCGTGAGTTTGCGGTGCGAGCTGGCGGCGCTAACCCTTCAGCAACTTATTATCGAAATGCGGATATCGAACTCTCGTTAGCGCTTCGTGCGGCTGGCGGGAAGTTATGGCAATTGGAGCTTCCGCTTGAACAAGGGCGCCATCACGGGTACCACGATGTTGATCCGGAGTACCGCGAGAAGAAATCGAAGGAGAATTACAATCGAATTCTTGAGAAGTATCGCGGGCGGACTGAGATATTGAGTCCGCGGAGATAACCTTTAGCCATGTCCGAATCCTTACGCGATTACACCAGCCTTCATCTCGGTGGGCCAGCGAAGCGATTCATTCATGCAAAAAGTGAAGAAGAGTTAATCGCTGCAGTTAAAGAAGCCGATGCGGCCGGTGAGAAGTTATTGATTATTGGTGGCGGTTCAAATGTTCTGATTGGCGATGACGGTTTTGATGGCACAGTCGTTCGAGTAGAGACAAAAGGAAATTCTTATAGCGTTGATGCATGTAGCGGGGGAATGATCACCGTTGCGGCCGGTGAAGATTGGGATGAATTTGTTGAATGGATATTAGGTAAAGGATTTGTTGGGCTTGAGACGCTATCTGGGATTCCCGGAACAGTAGGCGCTTCGCCGATTCAAAATATTGGAGCTTACGGCCATGAGGTCTCAGAAGTGATTGCTCGGGTAAGAACTTGGGATCGCAAGCTAGGTGAGTACAAGACATTCTCCAACTCCGAGTGTGAATTTGAATATCGCTCTTCGCGTTTTAAGAAAGAGAAAGATCGGTATGTGATTATCGATGTCACATTTCAATTGAAGAATGGCGAGATGAGCTTGCCAATCAAATATGAAGAGTTGGCACGGGCATTGAATGTAAAACTCGAGGATAAAGTATTAGTAGAACAAGTTCGAAGCGCAGTTCTCTCGCTTCGTGCACTTAAGGGTATGTTGCTAGATAAGGGCGATCATGACACTTGGTCGGCCGGTTCATTCTTTGTTAATCCAATCGTGAGCGCCGAAATCGCTGCATCATTACCAGCGGACGCCCCACGTTGGCCCCAAGTTGATGGCCGAGTAAAAACTTCAGCAGCTTGGTTGATGGAGCGAGCGGGCGTGAAGAAAGGTGACTGTTATGAAGGTGCGGGAGTAAGCAAGAAGCACGTCTTGGCGCTTGTAAATAATGGAAATGCTAAAGCCTCTGATTTGATTGAGTTAGCACGTAATTCTCGGCGAGCAGTGAAAGAGAAGTTTGGAATTACATTGGAGCCAGAAGTTCAGTTCATTGGATTGAGTTTGGAATAGTCTTGAGATTTCGAGCGAGTTTAATTTCATTGGCTCTAATTCTTTGCTTGGCTTCAGCAAGTGAGGCCGCTACGCCAAAAGAAGGTGCAAAGTGCACAAAGTTAAATCAAGTTAGTAAATATAAGAATTACAAATTCACATGTATCAAGAAATCAGGAAAGTTAGTTTGGGGTAAAGGCGTACCTATTAAGTCGCCGTTGCCAACAC
>RGYL01000171.1 GCA_010032085.1 Actinomycetota bacterium | reverse complement strand
ATCTTCAAGTGTCATCACTTTAATTCCATTTTTTGCAGCATCAGATTCTAAAATTTTTTTCTCTTGAGTGAAAGCAAGTACCGTAGGTTTGATGGCTTCTTTTGGCATATCAAAACTTCTATCTACAACCCCTCGGGTTACCTGGGTGTAGACCATTCCTTCTTTTAAATTATTTAATTCAATAAGTTTTCTATGAAACTCCAAGATTTCATTATGTTTAATGAAACTTTTAAATTTTAATTCAGTCATAGAACGATCTAGTCTTTTCATGTGATGATTAAAATCAATTAATTTTCCATTAATTACTGAAGTTACTTCATATATAGAATCTGAAAATAATAGGCCTCTATCAAAGATTGAAACTTTTGCTTCATCTTCTCTTTTGTAATCTCCATTAACGTAAACTTGTCTCATAATAATAAATATTTCTAATAGAAACTTTTAAATACTAAAAAAATATATACAATAAACCATTTAAAATTGTTGCGTAAAACCAAAACGTAGCATGTCATTCGTGCTCGTTCTATCAAAATTAGTTCCATCATTTCTTCTGCCGTGATTAATTCCAAGTTTATGTGCCCATAACATACTAATTTTTGTACCTTGAAGTACCTCCCATTCTGCACCTAGTCCTGTATCTTTTAAATTATACTCATTTTTATAAGTCTTAAATGAGCCTGTTCCTGTTAAACTTCCTGCAGGGATATCCTTATAAATTTGTATCTTTCCAAAATCATAAAATGCAAAAACTTTAACATTTTTATTTACATTATGTTCTAATTCAAAATTCATAACATAGCCGCTATCTGCATTGTCTGCTCCTCCGCCTTCAGAATTTGGATAAACTCTAACATTGTATAATCCTCCTAAACTAAATTCTTCAGCAGATTCTAAATTATCTAAAGCATACTGACTTTTAAATCTTATATATAAATTATTTTTTTCAGTGATTTTTTCTAATCTATTAAATTGCGCTATAACTTTTGAAAAAGATCCTGCGGCTCCTGCAATTCTTTGTTCAACATCATCTGCATTATTTGATAAATCCATGTAACCATGACTAAAAACAAATTTTCCAATTGTGCCAGATTGATTAAAAATTTGATCATAAAAATCAAAATAAATAGAAAGATCTGCTCTATTATCAATCTTATCTACTTTAAGAATGGATGCTCTTTTTTCAATATAACTACTTCTAATTGCAGATAATCCTATATTTAAATTTAAATCATTAGATTTGAAAATTGGTGTAATAAAATTGGCCTCGATAAAATCAGAATTTCCAGTAGGATCTAAAGATGCATTTTGCTGACCCGCATCATATTCTATTGCACCAGCTCTAAAAGCTAAAATTGATCCATCTTTTTCTAAGGGAAATCTTGTGCCAATTTCAAAATAATCTGAACCACCTCCATTAGTATGAATCTGTCTTATAGAAATTGTTTCTCCCTTTTTAAAGGGCTGATTAAAATTAACACCTAAAGTTGACTTTATAAAACCTGTGCTTCTTGAGCCAGAGTCGTCTACTCTAAAAATTCCAGAAACGGGATTTAAGTTTCTTAGTGCTTTATTATCCGAAAGTCGTATCTGAGGCTTTGCAAGAGGAATAATATTTCTATCATGAACTGCAGGCCCAGCTCCAAGTCCAGCATGCACATTATCAATAAAAATTACTACAATTAACGTTAAAAATATAAAAACGATAAAAAT
>RGYL01000018.1 GCA_010032085.1 Actinomycetota bacterium | reverse complement strand
GTTGAGATGGCCGGCGCAATCGCAGAATTGAAAAAGGGGCCGCTTAAATCAGATTATGCAAAGGCGGCTGCAAATATTTCGGTGAATCTTGTCGAGGCGGGGCCGCGACTACTTCCTTCGTTCTCGCCACTTCTCTCAAATCGCACTAAGCGCGATTTAGAAAAGCTTGGAGTGAATGTGCTTTTGAATACTTCGGTAAGCGAGGTCAAGCCGCGGATGATCCTTCTCGGTGATAAATCCAGATTGCCCTCGGAAGTAACAATCTGGGCTGCTGGAGTTACGGGTGAACCTGTGATGAAGAAATTAAATCTCCCGATTGCTAGTGGCCGGATTGCTATTGATCCAACTTTGCAAGTAACTAACTATCCATACATTTTTGCAATCGGTGATATTGCTGGCGCAAAAGGCAGCGATGGCCGCTTCCTTCCTATGGTCGCGCCAGTTGCGATGCAGCAAGGTAGACACCTGAAAACTCAAATCACAAATTTGATTGCCAATAAACCGCTTTCACCTTTTAAGTATCGCGATAAAGGTTCTATGGCAACGATTGGTCGGCATAAAGCAGTCGTCGAAGTTGGCCCGCTAAAACTCGCCGGAATTCCCGCTTGGTATGCCTGGTTATGGCTACATCTCTTCTATTTATTAGGTGGTCGAAACAAGATTGGCACAATGGCAGATTGGACTTGGAATTACCTAACTTTTGATCGTGGCAATCGCCACATCATGGATATCAGCTAAAACCTTAAAGCTCCATAAGCGCCCTCGGGAACAAATGGAGAATTTGGTCTTACTGGTCTCATTCGTTGATACGCGCTTCCTTGTGTTGGCCTTGCATCACTCTCACCCTTATTTGGCCATAGCGAAAATGCGCGTTCTGCTTGTGCCGTGATTGTCAGCGAAGGATTTACGCCGAGATTTGCGGTCACACTCGCACCATCAACTATATGAAGCGTCGGGTAATTCCAAACGCGATGATATGGATCAATCACACCTTTACTTGGAACATCACTAATCACACAACCGCCGACAAAATGCGCGGTAAAGGGAGCGTTTACCAAATCACCGATATGGCCGCCGGGGGTTCCACCGTAATTTTTGGCAATCCTTCTAACAACTTCATTTGCAGCTGGAATATAGGTTGCATTTGGATGTTCGCTATCGTTCTTTGAAGTTAATCTCCAACCTAAGATTCCGCGCTTAGCCCTTACTGCAATTGATGAATCCACATTCTGCATAACAAGCGCAATTACAGTCCGCTCGCTCCACTTTCTAACGTCCAAGATTTTTGCGATCATTGCTGGCTTTGTAATGAGAGTTTTTAACCATTGTCTACGGCGCGATCTTGCTGAGAACCCATCAGTCATAACAGTCTGCAATAAGCCCATGAAATTTGAACCTTTTCCATAGCGGACTGGTTCGACGTGGGTATTCTCATCGGGGAAAAATGAAGAGGTAATGGCTGCTCCTTTGGAGAAATCAATCTCGCCGCCATGTGGCATTACCGCTCCAACCAAAGATTCCGAATTGGTTCGGGATAACTTGCCTAGCGCGCTAGATAAGTTTGGTAATTTTTTCGAATCCTTCATCTTATGTAGCAATTTTTGCGTGTTATAAGTTCCGGCAGCTACAACGACTTCGCCGGCAGTAAATACTCTCTTGCCACCAAACCAAGCGCTACTTCTTCGCGCCGTAATCTTCCAGCCACCACTTGGTAACTCCTCTAACGATTCAACAGTGTGCTCTGGAAAAACTTTTGCCCCTGCACTTTCAGCCAGTCCAAGGTAGTTTTTTGGAAGCGTGTTCTTGGCATTAAAGCGACATCCGGTCATACATGCACCGCACTGTTGGCAACCGTGGCGATCTGGTCCAACGCCACCAAAGTAAGGATCTTTCTCGATGATTCCGGCTCCCTTTCCAAAATGAACGCCGAGTGGCGCCATCTTGAAGGTGTTTCCGACGCCCATCTCGTTTGCCACATCTTTCATGGCTTTATCTGAAGGTGAGAAGTAAGGATTTTCGGAGACTCCCAACATTCTTGATGCTTGGTCATACCAAGGGAGTAATTCGGATTTCCAATCTGTTATGTGCCGCCATTGAGAATCTTGAAAATATGAATCAGGCGGTTGATAAAGAGTGTTGGCATAAACGAGTGAACCGCCGCCAACTCCAGCACCCGCTAGAACGAGCACATCAGGAAGGGCGTGAATTCTCTGGATCCCGCGAAGTCCTAGCCTCGGCATGAATAAGAATCTGGAAAGTCGCCAAGATGTCTTTGGAAAATCTTTCTCGCTAAACCTTCGGCCCGCTTCCAAAACTGCAACTTTGTAACCTTTTTCGGTCAATCTAAGGGCCGCGACAGAACCGCCAAAACCTGAGCCAACAATAACTACATCAAAGTCACGAGCTACTGCCACATGGAAAATATACTTCGGAAATTCAGGCCTGCACATACCCACTACATCATGGGGTTAATCAAGAAATTATTTCTTGCCCAATAATGCTCTCATATTCTCGATTTCAAGTGCTTGGACGTTGACAATCCATTCGGCTAATTTCACAACGCTCTGATTCTTGCTATCGACCACTTCCTTAGCCATATCGATTGCGCCCTCATGATGCTTAATCATTCCTTCAAGAAATAGTCGATCAAACTCAGCGCCCTTTGCAGCCGCTAATTTCTCCATCTCGCTATCGGATAACATCCCCGACATTGAGTGGCCTTCGTGCTTTGAAACATCTACTCCGGGCCAACTTTTCATCAAGACAATCTCTGGTTCCTGAGCGCCTCTGATCTGCTCGGCGAGGGCCAATATCTCTTCATTTGTTGTATTTGTCTGGGCAATCGCAACCATCTCCAACGCCTGCTCGTGATGGGGAATCATCATTTCAGCAAAGTTGATGTCCGCTTTACTGTATTTCGAAAGAGAATCTTCGCCCGAAGTTGCGCAACTTGTTATTAGCGAAATTGTAAGAAGTAGGAGTAAAAGCCGTTTCACTCTCGGAGTTTAATCTAAAACGTATGGAAAACGATGAGGGCCACGAACCCTCGATTTCGTGGCCCTCACGCAAGCAATCTAGGATCGCTTCCGCAGTTAACTCATTTAACTTGAGAAGACAGAGTTCCAATCACGGACAGTCATTAGGTAGAACTGGCCACCTTCGACTGCCGCGTTATTCAGTCTCGTCTTGGTCAGCGCAGATCTATTTGCTAGATCTGGACGAGCAGCAATTACGCCGTTGGTGTGAACTTGGGCATTTAGTAAGAAGTAAGTGTTGGTATCACCTTTCTTCGCCATCATGCTCGTCACATCGATGATTCCGCTTGACTCTTCATCTAGCGTCAAGAGTTGCGCGGCCCCTTTAGCAAAGTGATCGGAGCTAAATGCTGCTACCGTGGCTAACTTTGCATCCTTGATGCGATATCCCACAACGCGAGCAATGTGATCGTTATTGCCTGGATCCTCTTGAATCATGACAACACCGCTCTTGGTAATTGCCATGTTGTCAGGCTTTGACATATAGATGTTCTCTCCGCCATTGAGCAAGAGCTCGAGCTCTGCGCCAAGTAATGGGTTTTGAGCATCTTTAAAGGTCAATCTCCATAGCCCGCCACCGTCGCGAGTAACAGCTGGAGTCGCAGGATTTGGAGCAGTTGCAATTGGATCCTTGTTTGACTCTGTGGTTAAGAAGTAGAAGACGTTTGGATTGTTTGGATCAAACTCACCATCCTCGATGCGTGCAAATTCGGTACCTTCTGCGGTTACCGACTTATCGAAATCAGCGACAGTCTGGTTCCAATTTACTTCCTTAAATGTAACTGGAGTTGATTTGTTCTTTCCAATTGCTGTTCTAAAGACATTGTCAGTAGCTGCAGTCGGTACATTGAGAACGTAGAGTTTGCCATTGTTCAAACCAGCTTTCTCAAATGCATTTCCAGTCGCAGTCTTGGTACCCACGTACATATGAAGGTGGCTATTGGTAGCAGATCCATCCTCTAGGCCCAATGCAACTGTGTTCTTTCCGGGTTTGCCGCTTACGACAATGTTCTCCCATGACGCCATGCCAGCGCGTGCGAACTGGTAACCAGTTCCATCCATCTCGAATGCAAAGGCCCGCGAAGCATCTCCGGCCTCTTCACCTGTGAAGAAGAGTGCGCCGTCATAACCGAGCGTGGTATTTCCATCCTTATAGAGGAATGTCCCTGCAGGAGCTAGGTATGCAGAGCAGAAACGATTGATTCCCCAACCAAATGTTCCCGGCACGGAATTGGCTGGACCTGAATTAGTTGGGTCAGCTACCCAACTCCCCGTGGTGTAATTCCAGAAATTTATCTTCTGTATGAAATTTACATTGGCTGAAGTGAAAGCCTTTAGCCGAGGGCTAAAAGAAAATTGAGTGATTGAGGCTCCCCATGGAGCATCTTTCTTCTCGCGCGTCTTGACAAAGTTATTGGAGATTGAATGCTCAAAGACCGAGAGAACGGTCATCATATTTCCATTGGCGTGCGCGCCCATTCCATCGGGAATTCCAGGAATTACGCTGCCAGCAAACCGATCACCTGCGGTCGCAAGGACCTTTAGTGAGACGGAGTTGGAAGAGGGAACTAGATATGTAGGTGCGAGGTTTGCGGCATAGGTATTTGCCGACTGAAATGCGAACAACCCCACAAGAACCGAGGCTGTAATTACCCGAGGACGAAACTTCATAAACTGTGAATCTTTCTTCTAGTAGGTGCAAAGCCGTCAGAGCGCTCTGACGAAGAAACCCTATTGAGGCTTAGTTAGCGCTTAAGAAGATGAATGGTTAAGAACGCGTGAAAAGTCAATGTACTTCTCAGCAAAAATTCGGAGCTAATTCAGAAGAAGGTATATGGAACCCGATTCTTCAAGCACCTCGAGGCGCGAGAGTGGATAGGCCCCTTGTTGAAATGGATTACCGGGCTTGCCGGTCTCGGAATCAAAAATTGAAAAGTGACAGGGACAGGCGAGTTCCTTCCCCTGCGGGCGCACTATGCAACCAGCGTGTGTGCATGAAGCATCGAGTGCAATTAGCGAAGTTTGAGTGCGCGTGAAGGCAACGCTCAGCGGTCTTCCATATTGATCCTTACCGTTGATCACTACCGTGTTGTCGCGTGGCACATCTGGCGACTTGGCGAAAAGAACTTTTACCGGAGCTTGCGGTGAACTAGAGATACTCGGAGTGGGGTTTGGCGAGGGACTGGAGTTTGTGCTCGAACTCGGATTTGGCGAAGCGCTTTGTGTAGGAGTCGGGGTAGCACTTTTATTTGGTAGCGCCTCTTTTACGGGAACTCCTTTATCCCAAACCAATTTCTTGTTTATTTTCACGCAAGTAAATTTCTTACCTTTGTAGATCACCACATCTCCGACTTTTTTACATGCTTTTGGTGGTCGCGCGTTGCCAAATGCAGAGATAGGAAGAGTCACGAGCGCAGCGGTAAATAGAAGTCTTATGCTTTCACGTCGAGATTTTTTTTCTGACTCTTGTTCACTCACCGGAAAATTCAAACTAATTATTTGGGTTTGTGAAGCAATTTCCAGGGAGATTTCGGTGAATATTTGGTTACTTAGATCTTGGCCAAATGTCCGAACGGTGGATGAGTGGAGCCCCCCGTCAGGATTGAACTGACGACCTTCCGCTTACAAGGCGGATGCTCTACCACTGAGCTAGGGAGGCGTGTGACAGTCGCCAATTATGGCAGGAGTGATTTGTTTTTCTGACCGATAGATTTCAACCCGTGAAAACACCAGTTTGGATGAGTCCAGAGACGACCTCAATTAATCGCCTTCCGATGCTAAATATCGGACATTTGATGACGATTTCTCTTGATGGTGAATGGAATTTCCAATTACTCGATCGCCCAGATCAGGAGCCAAGTAAGCGTTGGCAAAGTATTCCGGTTCCCGGGCTCTGGACGATGATTAATGGGGAACAACCTTTTGGTGATAAACCAATTTATACAAATACTCAGATGCCTTTTGATGAATTACCACCGCTTGTTCCCCAAGATAATCCGACTGGAATTTACGAACGAGAGTTTTCACTCCCTAGTACATGGAAGAACAAGAGAATTGTGCTTTCCATCGGTGGCTTTGAATCAGTCGCAATTCTCTCCATAAACGGAAATGAAGTTGGTGTTGCTAAGGATTCACGGCTCGCATCCGAATTTGATATTACTAATTTCGTTGGAAATGGGTCTAATCAGATTCAGATAAAAGTGATTAAGTGGTCTGACTCTTCCTTTATCGAAGATCAAGATCAGTGGTGGCATGGTGGAATCACAAGATCAGTAAAGCTTTATGCAACCGAAGAAGTCTTTATTGAGCGGCTCTACTCCACGCCGGGTTTATTGGATGATAATAAAACGGGAACTTTACAAATTAGAGCGCATATCAATTCGATAAACAATGTACCAATTGCTAATTACAAACTCCGGGTAAAGGTTATCGGTGTTAAAGGAGCAACTGGCGTAGCTCCAGTTATTCATAGAGAGAAACCCCAATGGACGGAGAAGAGTGCGGAGGAGAAGCGCGCCGGCGATGACTATTTCCTTGGTGCATATTGGGAGGGCAATATGCCAAAGGCGAAATACGAGGCATTCCTTGAAACTGAGCCGACTATTCCGGGCCCACTTCAATTAACCATCAAAGTTCCGGGGGTCATGCCATGGAGCGCGGAATCACCAACTCTTTATGATGTTGAGTACGAGTTAGTTGACCCAACCGGGCAGGTCGTGGAGATAACTACCCAGAAAGTTGGCTTCCGCAGGGTTGAAATCAAGGGAAATGAACTACTTGTAAATGGCCAACCCGTGATCTTCTACGGAATAAATCGCCACGACTTTAATCGTGAGACCGGGCGCGTTCTCACGCGCGATCTAATGCGCCAAGACTTGCTGGAGCTAAAGCGCTGGAACTTTAATGCCGTTCGCACTTCGCATTATCCAAATGATCCAGCATTCTTAGATCTGTGCGATGAACTTGGCTTCTATGTAGTTGGTGAGGCCAATATCGAATCACATGCATTCCAAAACACTTTATGTAACGATCAAAAGTATTTGAATGCTTGGGTAGATCGCGTAGCTCGGATGATCCAACGAGACATTCATCATCCATCCGTTGTGATGTGGTCTCTTGGTAATGAATCAGGTGCCGGATTAAATCACCGTGCGGCTGCTCAATATGCACGATTCTTTGACCCAACTCGTCCGCTGCATTATGAAGGGGCAATAAGAGGGAATTGGACTATCAATCATGACCTGACTGATGTGGTTTGTCCGATGTACCCAAATATTTCAGCAATCATTTCTCATGCTAAATCGAAAAAGGCCGTTCGACCTTTGATTATGTGTGAGTACTCCCACGCAATGGGAAATAGCAACGGGACTTTGAAGGAGTATTGGGACGCGGTGCATTCACTTAAAGGTTTGCAAGGTGGGTTTATCTGGGAGATGTGGGATCACGGCCTTAATCAGCGCCTTGAGGATGGAACTATCCGCTCGGCTTACGGCGGAGATTATGGCGAAACAAAACATGATGGGAACTTTGTCTGTGATGGCATGTTCTTCCCGGATCGATCCCCAAAGCCGGCTCTGCAAGAATTTAAAGCCCTCGCTGCTCCCATCCAAATTTCCGTAAAGAATCTAAATACCGGTCGATTTGAAATATTCAACAAACAATTCTTTAATGATTTGAGGGATTTTAAGCTCCGTTATGAAGTATCCGTGAATGGGAAAGTAGCGCTTGCTGGGGAAGTGAAATTACCCCGGGTAAAGGCTAGAAATAAAGCCATTTTCGCTATTCCGACTAAGTCGCTCGAAGCCGGCGAGGGTCCGGGTGAGCGATTTATTAATTTCAACCTTGAGCAAGCCGTAAGCAAGCCTTGGGCGCACCTTGGAAGTGAAGTTGCTTGGGCGCAATTTGCACTTCCAAGTAAGCCACTTCCCAAAGCCAAGATTTCAAAAGAATCAAATCAATTTGTTACTTCGGATGGCCAAATACTTCTACCGAGTATGGAGGCCTCACCACAATTAACGCTTTGGCGTGCGCCGACTGATAATGATGAGATTGGGCATATTTCCGAGAAATGGGAGAAGTGGGGTCTTAAAACTCTTTCTCGTGCAACTTCTCAAGTCGCCCGTCGTGGTGCAACAGTAAAGATAAATACAACCTGGAAAACCGGAACAGGAATTTCCATTAAACATCAAGAACTTGTTGAGCGAGTTGAAGATGGTATTCGCGTTACAGAAATTGTCACAATTCCACGACAACTGGATGATATTGCGCGTGTTGGAATTAATTTTGAGCTAAGTGGCGAACTAGATAATTACGTCTATTTCGGTAGCGGTCCTTTAGAGACCATGCCCGATAGATCTATTGGCAAGATTCATAGATGGAACTCGAAAGTGATAGAGCAATACGTTCCATACATCAAGCCACAAGAAAACGGCGGACATATGGGCGTCAGGTGGTTCTCGCTCTCAAATCGCACTAATCATGGAATCTATTTCCAACTTGATAAACCGATGATGGTCACAGTCTCACCGCATCGCTCAACTGATATTGCAGCAGCCACTCATAATGTTTTCCTTAAATCATGCGGCAACACTGTGGTGACGATTGATGCAATACAACGAGGCGTAGGTTCCGCGTCCTGTGGCCCAGATACTTTAGATAAGTATCGTGTAAAGCCTGGAACCTATAAGTGGAGTTGGACCGCGCTTACCTTCTAGTCGTGCTTGCCTGAAAACGGCACTGGGTGAGGATATTTTGCTGATCTTCCATCCCCCGATGACCTACCGCGTAGCCGTCTTCCCATCCAAGGAATCGCATATTTTCCAAACCAATTCAGATCGATCTGTAACTTTTCAATTCTTGTAATTGGCTCAGCTTTAGGAAGTGGTTTGCGCCAATTCTCATCATGGGGCAAGTTAAATCTTGCTAGTACGGCTTGGGCCACTCTTCTATGGCCTTCGTGGTTTAGATGCAAGCGATCCTCATCAATAAAACGGAGGTCACGCCAGAAATCATCATTGTTTGGATCAAAGAGGATTGCATCCACGGCTGCTGCTCTTCTTCTCACATTTTCATTAAATTCTCGAAAGCGCTCTTTCCAAACTTGAGCCGCTCGAGTTTTCACGCCCGAATCTTCCAGAACGCAAAAGAGCATTAACGTCGCGCCAGAGCGGATTAGTTCATCTACTCCAAAGTTATATGTAGCAATTGTCTTATCCGGATCGTACTTAGGTCTAATAACGTCATTTGCACCAGCATGGAAAGAAACTAGCGTTGATTTACCTTCGATAAATTTCTTTGCCGCAGGGATTTGTTCATTTACGACTTGGCCTACAAGTTTTCCCCGAATTGCGAGGTTTGCATAAGTGAAATCGTTCCAATTCGCAGCCATGACAGCAGCAACGCGATCGGCCCAGCCGCGATATTTACCTTGAAAAATTTCATCGGACATTCCCTCGGTCATTGAGTCGCCAAGGGCTATGAAACGGTTATAAAGCATTCCGTTTCCTATCGACTGC
>RGYL01000170.1 GCA_010032085.1 Actinomycetota bacterium | reverse complement strand
GGAAGTGAAAAGAGATGGTTGTTGGTCACCTCCGCGGCCCATTTGAAGCGAGCTTATGCGACCTTTAGTAAAGCCGGTTTGAATGTGGATCCCATTCCAGTCGATTACATTTTTTCACAGCGCCCTCCCATTTGGTCGCTTGCGCCACTCTCGAGCGTTCCCGGTTGGCAGGGAGTCATTCATGAATACGTAGGCGGAATTTATTACTCGCTTCGAGA
Organism: Actinomycetota bacterium; assembly: GCA_010032085.1. Taxonomy (GTDB): domain Bacteria; phylum Actinomycetota; class Actinomycetes; order Nanopelagicales; family Nanopelagicaceae; genus MAG-120802. The sequence continues at coordinate 1,493 of RGYL01000170.1, read as the reverse complement.
TTGGACTTAACAGTGCTCGTTACGGGCGCTCTCTGGCAAGCAGAGAAGATAAGAATTCCTAGAGAAAATTTAAGTTCTCAATACGATATTTGCATAATTGGCGGAGGTTTTAGTGGGTTATGGAGCGCGCATCATCTCTTAAATCTTGATCCGTCTCTCAAGATTGCAATCTTTGAAGCGCGCGAATTTGGATTTGGGGCCAGCGGTAGGAATGGCGGCTGGGCTTCGGGTGAATTTCCAGTTTCAAAAGATTCATTGATCTCTCGAATTGGCGAAGCAAAAACATCTCAACTACTAGAAGCACTTAATCATTCGATTGATGAGATTGCTGAATTCTCCGATGCCAGCGTTGGTGTGACGAAAGCTGGGAGTCTTTATTTCGCTAGGAATGAGGCCCAGCTATCTAGATTAAAGGAACGCGTTGATGATGACCACGTATTTCTCTCTGCGAATGAAGCGAGTGAGATGTTAAATGTTGAGGGAATTAAGGGCGGCTTATTTACTAAGAATTGCGCGACCATAAATCCATTTAATCTGATTAAGTTTCTTGTTCACTCACTTAGCAAACGCGGGGTTCATCTCTTCGAAGACTCCTTTGCGAGTGCGACGAATGGCGGAGTGCTGGTGAATAGCTCGTATATAAAGGCTCCAGTAGTCATCCAAGCGACCGAGGCCTTCGGTGACCCGGGACGGGAGTTCATACCCCTTTATTCATTGATGGTGGCAACAGAACCTATTAGCGACTCGGTTTGGAAAGAGATCGGGAACTCCACAAGATTCACTTTTGCCGAGGCTTCCCATATGGTGAATTACGCCCAGCGCACTACTGATAATCGCATCGCTATTGGCGGAAGGGGCGCCACTTATCCCTTTGGATCGAAGCTAAATCCTGCAAAAGAGAAGACTGCGAAGGTACATGCGACTATTCGTTCGTTATTGGTCTCCTGGTTTCCAGTTCTTAAAGATATTCAATTCACTCATGCATGGGGTGGTGCAGTCGCGATTACTAGGGATTGGGAGCCTTATTTGCATTGGGATCGGGAGAGTGGATTTGCAAGGCTAGGTGGTTATGCCGGCGATGGCGTAACCATGAGTTATCTCGCATCCAAGATATTGGCCCATGAAATTTTGGATAAGCCGAATGAACTTCGAGGCTTGCATTTTGTTAATAGCAAGATAAGAAAATGGGAACCGGAGCCAATTCGCTATCTTGGGGTAAATACACTTATGAAATTAAGTGGGTTAGCAGATAAGGAAGAGAGGATTACAAATAAGAAAAGCTTGGTGGATCGAGTTATTTCGCCGTTGATTCTTCGGTGATGCGCTCGGTCTCATCTTGGATGCGAGTAGCAACGTTGGCAAGTCCTTCTTGATATTTCTTGGCATGATGGCCACAGAAAAGTAGTTCGAATCCATTCGCCATAACAGCGCGCACATAAGCCTGGGCGCCACAACGATCACAACGATCAAGCGCGTTAAGCGGAGTGGTATCG
>RGYL01000169.1 GCA_010032085.1 Actinomycetota bacterium | reverse complement strand
TTAGAACTAGCAACCCTGATTTTGCTTACCGTTTGGCAAAAGCATGGAATGAAACCTCTATAACTCAAATCGAAGTCACAATGACTGTACCTAACGCGCTTCAAATAATTGAAAAATTATTGGGCGAGGGAGTCACAAGACTTGGCGGTGGCACGGTTCGAACCGTTGAGCAAATTAGAGAATTGAAGCGAATGGGCGCATCCTTCGCTGTTGCTCCACATAGCGATGAGAAAGTAATCAATGAGGCAGTAAGCCTTGGACTTCCGATAACTCCAGGGGCGCTCACCCCAAGTGAAATTTTTCGAGCTAAGGAACTCGGCGCCTCTAGTGTGAAAATTTTTCCGATTAATTCAGTTGGCGGCCTCTCTTATATTGAAGCAATTTTGGAGCCGCTTCCTGATTTGAAATTAGTAGTTTCCGGGGGAGTGCAACCTCGTGAAGTGCAAGATTATTTGCGCCTCGGATGTGTAGGAGTCTGTATGGGCGGCGCACTTTGGAGCGAGAAGACGGTCGCCTCCGGTGATTTATCTGCAATTCGTAGCGAGGCCGAGGTCGCCCTTCAAGGGATGTAGTTTGCGATGCAGAACCAAGCTTTAGTTCTCATCGATAAATTTAAGGGCTCCCTTTCCCAAGTTGAGATTAATAAGATTTTCGCAAGAGTTCTCCAAAGTCGTGGCGTTCCATTCAAGACCTTCCAAATGGCCGATGGTGGAGATGGATCGTTAGATGCACTCGCCGCACTTGGATGGCAGACCCACGAGTTAAGAGTTACGGGTCCGCTTGATAATGTGCATCCAGCGAAGTATGCGATTAGTCCCAACGGAAAAATCGCGGCTCTTGAACTATCAGAGCTCTGCGGAATTAAGTATTTGATCGGTAAACGAGCGCCTTACGAAGCGCACACCCGGGCAATAGGTGAAGCGCTTAAAGCAATTAGCAAAGATAGTTGGAGTGAGTTATGGCTTCTGTTGGGCGGTAGCGCTAGTAATGATGGTGGCCTAGGAATTTTGCAGGGACTGGGAATTGAAGTTAGAGACTCCAAAGGCAGATTGGTGAAGAGTGGGTTAAGCGGTCTTACTCAGGTAGCGAGAATTCAAGAGGGAGCCAAGACCATCATTGAAAATGTAATGAAGGGTCGCAAAGTTTTACTAATCACTGATGTTAGCTCACCGTTATTGGGAGCTAAGGGTGCGATTGCAACCTTTGGTAGACAGAAAGGTTTGGGAAGAGCCGGCAGGTTGCGTGGCGAATCGGCGATGCGCAAGTGGCAACGATTGGTTGTTGAAAATACCCAAAAAGATTTTTCCGAGAGCAATGGGGCGGGCGCCGCCGGCGGTGTGGGATTTCTAGCGCTCTCATTTTTCAACGCTCATTACCAACCAGGAGCAGCGACCTTCCTGGAATTGATTGGAGCAGGAGCATCAATAACTGATAGAAGCACAGTTTTTACAGGCGAAGGTCGTATCGATGAGAGCTCGCTAAGCGGTAAATGCGTGCTACCGATTCTTGATCTTGTTAAGGCAAACGGCGCGAAAGCAGTATTGGTTTGCGGGTCATACGATGAGCGAGTGATTGAACAGCTAAAGCGCGAATATCCAATCGCAGGGCTCATAGCCCTCAGTAACTCAGGATTTTCCAAGAGCGAGCAGATGGCGCGAGCGAGTGAAATTCTTGAGCAAGAATTAGCGAGAAATTTCAGCAACGTTTGGTT
>RGYL01000168.1 GCA_010032085.1 Actinomycetota bacterium | reverse complement strand
CCGAGGCGGGTCGCAACTGGATCTCCGGGGGTAATGCGAATAAGCGCGAATGAAATGAACATCACCCAGAAAGTGACAACGATGGCTCGAATAGTGCGACCTAGAAGTTTCCTTCTAGTCATATTGCTCTGGGAAATCTCTACTCTCCTAAGTCAGGTGTTATTCGTAGATTGACGACTTCAATGATTTGGGTGGCAGTCTTTCGACTGCCACCCAATCTACTTTCAACTACTTAACGCTTTTGGCGTTCAGTAGCCCCTCGAATTGGTCTTCCGAGTTAACTTTAGTCAGTCGGTAGCGCAGGATTTGTCGCTATGACGAACTGGAGTTGTCCGGGAAGAAGAGCTTCTACTAGATCTGGAGCAATTCTGCTTCCGACTAGATAGAAACGATCTCCGATTGGGATAAATGCCGAGAGATCAAATGCAATCTTCTCGACTCCCGCTAGGTTCTCACGAATCTTGTCTACATCTTCTGCAGCTGATGCAGCATTCAATAGACGAGCTGTTTCAGTCAACAAGCTATCTGGAACATTGGCGTTACCGGCCCAGACTCCACCTGGCTTGAACCAGTTAGAGAGCTGAAGGATTCCGGTTGCTGCGTTATTTCCAAACCACATCATCTCCCAATTACGCTTGTTAATGTAATTCGGACCGATATTTGAGTCTGGAGTAACCATCTCGATAGTTACATCAATGTTGATGTTCTTCAAGCTGTCCTTAACGATCTGGGCTGCGTCTTGCCAGAAGATACGGTTTGGCACAGGCATTGTTACCTTAAAGCCTTTTGCGTAACCAGCCTCAGCCATCAACTTACGAGCGGCCGCGTTATCACGCTTGCCGTTCTTTGGTAGCGAGCATAGAGCGTAAGGATTATTTGTCGAGAACTGCATACCGCAAACTGGTTTTGCCAATCCAGCGAATGCTGTTCTCATGATTCCTGCGCGGTCAACAGCGAGTGAAATCGCTTGACGTACGCGAGCATCTTTTAGGGCAGCGTTTGGTTGTAGTGGACCCATGTTGAAAGCCAACATGAATACGCCAGAGTCCATCTCGCCACCAACACGATATTTCGTCTTATCCCACTTCAATTTCGATGCTGTAAGAGGTAGCTCCATAACATAATCAATGGTGCCCGCCTGGTATGCAGCAAGACGAGTATTCGCATCTGGGATGGTACGTACCTGAAGTTCACGAACAACTGGCTTTGCCCAATAGTTTGGGTTAGCTTCAATTACAAATAGATCTGTACCTGGCTGGAAAGTCTTTATCTTCATAGGTCCAGCAGAAACTGGATTCTTGAAGTACTCCTTAGCTTTGGCCTCAGTATCAGTTTTGCTCTTAGGGTGAATTCCAAGGAATTGCTGTGCTAGCGCAAAAGGGAACCCTGGGTATGGAGCTTTCAAAGTCCAAACGACAGTCTTCGCATCTTTTGCAACGACACCTGCAACTTGGTCAATATAAGAAGCTGATTGCTTTGTATCTACCCAGCGTTGGTAAGCGTTAACCACGTCATCTGCAGTTACTGCTGTTCCATCGGAGTATTTTGCATCTCTTAAAACGTGAGTAACGGTCTTCTTATCAGCTGAGATGGTCGCACTTGCGACTAGATCTCTGCGTGGAACTCCGTTTGCATCAAAGCGATACAACTTACCTTGAACAATGTAAGACATCTGGCTTTCGGTATATCCACCAACTGGATACAGCGGATCGACAGATTGAACG
>RGYL01000167.1 GCA_010032085.1 Actinomycetota bacterium | reverse complement strand
CTCAATTGGTAGAGCACCTGCTTTGCAAGCAGGGGGTTAGGGGTTCAATTCCCCTAGTCTCCACAAAATTGCCTCCACAAATATCTAGTCTCCACAAACGATCTGCTTAAACTTTTCCGAAAGAACTTTTTGTGATGCGTTTTTCTTATACCAATCGCCGAGCTTTACCCCAACATCTCTTGCAACATCTCTATCTTTTGCAATTCTCTCAACTGATGCTGCTAGGTCTGTTGAATCTCCGGCGCTAAATGTGTAAACAAGATTTGAATCTGCCAAAACTTTCATAAAGCCGACATTTGAAGTCAAATACGGTTTAGCCAAGAACGCCGCCTCAAAAAATTTGTGCGGAATTGTGTATTCAAGCCTTTCGTGGTCGGAGAGTTGACCAAGCACCAAATCGGCTTCTTCAAAACATTTTTCCAACTCACCATCGCTGATATAACGGTTTACCAATTCGAAATGTTGTCCCATCTCAGATTTTAATGCGAAGTTATTTGTAATTACCTTAAACCGAAGGTCATCCCTACTCGCCAAAATTCTGGCGGCCTCAACAAGAACATTCAAACCAGCCTCTTCTTGAGCCCCGCCGCGAAAAAGAACTTTGAAGTGTTTTTGAAACGAACTTCGCTCAACTTGAGAGAACCTAGTTTCATCAAAGCCGGTTTGCAGGACTGAGAGCTTCCCTTTAGCCAAAAGGTATCTCTTGGAGATTCGTCTCTTCTGAAGGTCAGATTCCACTAAAACGTTTGATGATAAATGAACTGCGAAGAAGTCGATAAAGAAAGTTTTAAGCAAATTGATTCCGAGAAAACCAAACTCACGACGACTGGTGATTACTCCGTCATAAAGTGGCCATCCCGCATCTAAAACTGGTCTGTGAAAGAAAGTGAGGACAAAACCAATCACCAGTACATGCGATGGCGAAGTTATAACAACTTTGGTGTCTTCACCTACAAGTCTTCTTAGTTCACCCCGCTTTCTTACGAGATCGCCAAATCCATCTATATCGAGCCATTTGCAAGCGACACCAAGTTTTTTCAATCCATGAAAGTAGTTTCGCGACCTTGAATGCCGGTTCGCCTTAAGATTTATGAAAAGAATAGAGATACCAGAAACGTTTTCGGCAACCTTATTCATAGGTAGACTTTATCTCTCTAACTTTACGTATCTTTAACGAATCGAGGAAATAGATGTCAGATATGCCCCCAATTACCCGCGCCACACTCCATACAAACAAGGGCGACATCGTTATCGAACTCTTCCCTAACCATGCGCCCAAAACCGTGAAGAATTTTGTGGAACTAGCTTCCGGAATGCGCGAGTGGGTTAACCCAAATACTGGGACAAAAACCAACCAACCACTCTACGACGGAACCATCTTTCATCGAGTAATAAAAGGCTTCATGATTCAAGGTGGAGACCCACTTGGTACTGGCACAGGCGGCCCCGGATACAAATTCGCCGACGAATTTCACCCTGAACTAACTTTCAACCGCCCATATTTACTTGCCATGGCTAATGCCGGCCCAAACACAAATGGCTCACAATTCTTTATAACTGTCGCCGAGACATCTTGGTTAAACCGTAAACACAGTATCTTCGGTGAAGTGAAGGATGAGAAGAGCCAAGCGGTTGTTGATGCAATTGCAACAGTAAAAACTGGTGGTGCAGATCGCCCCGTTGAAGCTGTGAAGATTTCCTCAATCTCACTCTCCTAATGCGGCTGCG
>RGYL01000166.1 GCA_010032085.1 Actinomycetota bacterium | reverse complement strand
TTTAGTATTTATTTTTTTAGTGGCGTTTTTTGTTTATAGAAAATTTAAAAAATCTGGCTGGTTATAATTTAGTGATAATTACTAACACCCATGTCTTGGTGAAATTGTTTTAATTTATTTAAAGCAATAGCATAGGCTGCTGTACGTAAACTTGATTTTTTTAATATTTTTAAATTTTTTAAAATTTCTTTAAATGTTTCACGCATTACATCTTCCAATCCAGAATTGACCAAATCTACTTCCTGAACTCCTTGAATAATATTTTGTTTATATTTTTCTGGTATTGTTCGGCCTGTTGCATCCTCAACAACATGAATGAGTTCATTCATTTTGTTTTCTTCATATCGCCGTTGTAATCTACCAAAACGAACATGAGTTATATTTTTGACCCATTCAAAATAAGAGACAACAACACCGCCACTATTTACATAAATATCTGGTAATATATCGATGCCTTTTTTATTTAAAAATTCATCTGCATTATAAGTTACTGGACCATTCGCTGCTTCAACGATAAGTTTTGTTTTAATTTTTTCAACATTTCTCATATTAATTACCGACTCTAAAGCTGCCGGAATTAAAATATCACATTGTAAAGTTAAAATTTCATCTGGTTTATCAATAAATTTAGCGCCTTTAAAATTTTTAAAACTTCTTGTTTTATCAAAATGCCTCACAACAGAAGGAATATCAATTCCCTGCTCATTATGTAAATAACCATCGTATTCACCGATTGCAATAATTTTTGCTTGATCCCTGGTAAATAATTCAATTGCTAAACTTTTACCCACTTTTCCAAATCCTTGAATTATAATTTTATTTTCAGAAATTATCGGTTTAAGTTTTGCTCTTTTATAAAGTTTTTCATGTCTTAAATATTCTCTAATTGACTCTTCAACGCCTCTTCCAGTAGAAGCTGCTCTTCCTCGTATTCCTCCATAGGCAATAGGTTTTCCGGTAACGCAGGCCAAATAATTAATATCATTTGGAAATAAATTTTTATATGTATCCATAATCCAAACCATCTCTCTTTCGCCTGTTCCAACATCGGGAGCTGGAACATTGGTTGCAGGACTTAAAAAACCTTTTTTTATTAAACGTTCTGCATAAAGATGGGTAATAGATTTTAGCTCCTGCTCTGTATATTTATTAGGATCAATTTTTAAACTCCCCTTTGATCCACCAAAAGGGATGTCGGCAACTGCACATTTATATGTCATTAAAGCAGCAAGAGCTTCTGTTTCATCCTGATTAACATGGGGAGAATAACGAATACCTCCTTTAGAAGGCAATCGGTGCTCACTATGAACTGCGCGCCAACCAGTAAAATTTTCAATTTTATTTTTAATTTTAATTCCTACATTAACTTGAATGACGGAGTGTGTTGAACGAATGTGATTAATTAAATCATCTTTAAGTTTTAAAGTTTTGGCGGCTTTTAGCACAAAAGCATTAACATTTTCTTTAAAGGTTGGAATTTTTGATTTGATCATTAATGTAAAAGTATACAGCTATTGTTAAAAATTTGTGAACAGTTCAACAGCAAATTTCCTTGCTGATTCACTAAACTATAGGTTGACTCAATATTTGACTCTTTAGTGTCTAACTAGTCTAATTAAAATATTAAAATTACAGAGGCAGGTATGAAAAGAAAAAAAACAGAAAAAAAACTTAATAAAATAAATAAAAAATTATTGAAGCTTTCAAAAAAAATGAAAAAGCTTCAAAAGAAAAAAAA
>RGYL01000165.1 GCA_010032085.1 Actinomycetota bacterium | reverse complement strand
TGCTCAATCAATCGATTTACTTTTTCAAGAGCGGCAATAAATTTCTCCGAGCCGAATCCGGCCCCATGCGATGCTTCGTCAACATCATTTACGTAGACATAGGCAAAACTCTTCTGATTTTGAAGTGCAGACTTCGCGCCATCGGCCAATTCCTCAATGCTATTTGCGCCAACATAAATCCCGCCTCTTAGTGCAGCGCGTGTAAATCCAGTATCGGCATAACGTTTCGCCGCAACGTGCGAGGTGCGAATGCCCTCTTTATTTGCCCGCTCAAATAGCGTCTCGTTAGGTTGGAAGATGTAAGGATCAACTCGCTCATCCCACTTCAGCGCATTTAAGACTCGCTCTGGAGTGCCACTATGGGGAACTCGCATCGTATAACCCACCATTCCATGCTCCCCGGGAGCGAGACCAGTTCCAAGTGAAGTGAGGCTGGTTGCAGTAGTCGATGGGAAAGTTGCACTCAAAGTCCGTTCGTATTTCAATTCCTTTAAAATCTTAATCTTCGAGCCAAACTCATCAATTGCATTCTTACCTAAACCATCAACCAATAAAAGGCACTCGCGTCCGCCCTCGTTTTCATTTAGCGCAAGTGAATTTGTAGTACTCGTAAGTCCTAGAGTGGCAAAGATAGATTGAGAGAGCTCAGCAAGAGTTTGGGCCACCCACCTATCCTTCCAGTAACCTTCCCTCTCATGATCCAATACTCAGATGAGGTAAAGCGCGCACGGAGTGAAAATGCGCCAATCGTTGCGCTTGAATCCACCATCATCGCTCATGGATTACCACGTCCTAAGAATCTAATTGTGGCGCAAGAAGTTGAAGAGATAGTAAGAGAAGAAGGCGCGACTCCTGCAACAATTGCAATCATCAAGGGCGAAGTACATATTGGATTAAACGAAAAAGAACTAGAACAAGTCGCTAATGATGATGGTTTTACCAAGGCATCCATCCGTGATCTAGCCATCCTCGCCTCAACTAAGAAATCTGCGGCTACTACTGTCGCTGCTACCTCTCATCTTGCCAACTTGGCTGGGATTGAATTTTTCGCGACTGGAGGATTGGGTGGGGTACATCGAGGTGCCAGTGAAAGTTGGGATGAATCGGCTGATCTACTCGCTTTAGCAAATATCCCCGTTTTAGTTGTCTGCGCCGGAGTCAAATCAATTTTGGATATTTCGGCAACGCTCGAAAGACTTGAGACCCTTTCGGTACCGCTCATTGGATTTTGCACCAACAAATTCCCGGGCTTTTATCTTCAAGATAGCGGCTACTCGTTAGAACATCGCGTTGACTCTCCTAAAGAGATTGCCGCAATATGGGGCGCTCGCAACGAAGTAGGCACACCAAGAAGTGGCTTAGTTGTTGCAAACCCCACTCCATCGCCTATGGATACCGCGCTGCATGAGCGGTTACTAAAAGAGGGATTAAATAAAGCAAAAGCGAAAGGTGTGATTGGTAAAGAAGTAACCCCGTTCCTTCTTGAGTATTTCCACACAAATAGCTCGGGCGAATCCTTACGAGTTAATGTCGAGATTATTAAAAGTAATGCCAAGTTAGCAGCGCAAATCGCAGTCGCCTCAAAATGACCGCAATAATTTGCATTGGCGATGCGATGATCGATGTCATCGTTCGAATGAAAAGCACGATTAATTTAAATAGCGATACGCTCTCTGAGATTTCGATGCACGGTGGTGGAGCGGCTGCAAATACGGCTGCTTGGCTGGCATATCTTGGAAT
>RGYL01000164.1 GCA_010032085.1 Actinomycetota bacterium | reverse complement strand
CGCGGTCGGGTGTGTCGCCTCTTCGGACACAAGGGCGCGAGGCTATAGGAAGCCCGGTGAGACGGTCAAAACGGGATAGTTAGCCAAACACGCCGTTTTTTAACCCCCGACACGCCGACTAAAAAGGGTTTAGCCTTTACTTATGGCTAACAAAGTAAAGGCTAAGAAGAGCGCGAAGAAATCCACAACGGCTCGCCCCCGCCGTGGTCGCGCAACTTCATCTCGGGTAAGTTCGAAAAACCAGATCACAATTCCCGTGGAGGTACTTCGAGAGATGTCGATAAAACCTGGTGATCGAGTTGAGTTTCATCTCGATAAGAACAATCGATTGGTAATTACGCCTGTCGAAAGCGAATGGCTTAGAACGCTAGATGAGGTTCTGGGAAGTATGACTGGAATGTGGGATGGTTTTGATCTAAGGAAAGAAAGAGACGAGTGGGACAGCAAATACTCTTAGACTCCACCGTAGTAATAGCAGCGCTTAGTGCTTCGGATGTGCACTTTCGAAAAGCTCAAGAGTTGTTTGCCACAATAACTCGTTCTCAATGCGCAATAAGCACTATCTCAATTGGAGAGGTTCTAATTCGTCCATCAGTTGCAGGTGAGGAATCAGTAAATCAATTCCTTAAAGGCTTGGAAAGGTTAGTTTCAGAAGTTATCCCGTTTCAACAGAACCATTCTTTGTTAGCAGCTCAGATTAGAGCCAAACATAAGATTTCTTTTGTTGATGCCATGATAATTGCGACTTCAATTCTTAATAATCGTTTACTCGTATCCTTTGATCGCAAGATGACTGGAATTTATGAACGTATTAAATAGACCGAAGTTGCGCGGCATTATTCATTTAGTTATGTCGCCACTTGCACTAGTTGCAGGGCTTACTCTCATCACAATCACTTCTGAGCTACGCGGACGAGTGACACTTACGATTTTCACTCTCACTGCCGTATCGCTCTTCACCTGTAGCGCTATCTATCACCGGGTACCGTGGAGCCCGGCTGCAAAAGCAGTCTGGCGCCGAATTGATCACGCCAATATCCCACTACTTATTGCCGGCACCTATACCCCCTTCTCCATCTACCTATTGGAAAAGCAGCAAGCAGTAATACTTTTATCGATTGTTTGGGGCGGAGCGCTCCTTTCCGGCATCTTCCGCGTCTTCTGGTTATCGGCGCCGAAGTGGCTTTACGTACCTATCTATCTCGCGCTGGGCTGGGCAGCTTTCATATATTTCCCCGACTTTTACCGTGCTGGCGGGCTCTTAGTATTTTGCCTTATCGCACTTGGTGGCGTTCTCTACTCAGCGGGCGCGATTATTTACGCCTTTAAGAAGCCGAATTTCTCCATCAATTGGTTTGGTTTCCATGAACTATTCCACGCGCTAACCGCCGCGGCCTTCATCTCGCACTTTATTGCTGCGATAGTTGTTATTGTTCGCTAACTATGAGCGTACATATCGGAGCAGAAAAAGGCGAAGTCGCCGAGCGAATCCTTCTTCCTGGAGATCCACTAAGAGCTAAGTGGGTTGCTGAAAATTATCTTGAGAATGTTAAACAATATAACTCGGTGCGAAATATGTTCGGCTTCACCGGAACATATAAGGGCGAGCGCGTCTCAGTCCAAGGCACCGGAATGGGTCTTCCCTCCGCCTCAATTTATGTAACCGAACTGTTTAATGATTACGATGTACAAGTTGCAATACGTATCGGAACAGCTGGTGGCATCCAAGATAAAACAAAA
>RGYL01000163.1 GCA_010032085.1 Actinomycetota bacterium | reverse complement strand
AATACTCTTTTATTTACAGGATGCTTATATTTATTGTTAATACCAATCAGTTTTATTCATTTTAAAATTATAAAAAAAAGATCTTCAAAAGCCTCTGATAGCTTAATTTCTGAAGACTTTATATGAAAGATAGAGCAATTATATCCTTAGCTGACTCCAAATATTTTGAACTTTTAAATGAGTTAATTGACTCTATTTTAAGTTTTGAAGAGAGCAAAAGTGTGTCGATTTGTATATTAGATGCAGGACTTCAGTTAGATCAAATTAAGATTTTAGAAAAAAAAGTTTTTAAGATTGTTAAAGCTAAATGGGATATTGAAGTTCCAGATTATAAAATTAAAGGTAGAGAGTGGCTTAAGAGTCAAGTTTCTCGTGCATTTTTGCCAGAATATTTTCCTGGTTTTAAAAAATATCTTTGGATTGATGCAGATGCATGGGTAAATGACTGGTCGTCTGTTGAGCTTTATTTTAAGGGAAGCGATAATAAAACTTTATCAATATCAACTTCAGCAGATCGAGCTTATGGTCGAGTCTTAAGAGCTGATTGGATTTTCAGTAACATCGCATTTATAAGATCTCAAAATTACAAACATTCTAAAAGTTCTGGATTTTCAAATAAAATTTGCAGAGAAGTTGCTCTTAAGCCTCACTTAAATATTGGCGTATTTTGTTTAGAAAATGATGCTCCACATTGGTCAGTTTGGCAAACAAATTTAAGACAGGCATTAAAAAAAGGAAGAATTTTTGGTTCTGAGCAAGTAGCGATGAATATTTCAGTTTATATAGATAATATGAAAGTAGAAATATTACCTGCATACTGTAATTGGTACGCGCTCGATAAATTAAAATATGATGATGTTAATAAAAGTTTTGTTGAAAACTACTTACCTAATCATAAAATTGGAATTATCCACTTAGCAGGCAAACATAATGACAAATATAGACTTTCAAGTGATACTCTTATTGACGTGCCCACCCTTGATAATAAAGTAATAAAAAAAAATATAAGATTTAAAAAGAAGATTTGAAAAAATTTAAAAATAAAAGTTTAACAGCAAGTTCTAAAAATTGGATTGCTCGACAATTTAGCGATCCTTACACTAAGCTAGCTAAACAAAAAGGATACAGATCTCGATCAGCTTTTAAACTTATAGAAATTAACGATAAGTTTAAATTTTTAAAAAATAATTTGAATATTTTAGACCTTGGAAGTGCTCCGGGCGGGTGGTCACAGGTTTGTGCTGAAATAAATAAAAATGGTAAAAATTTATCAATAGATATTTTAAATATGGAAACAATCGATAATATTTTTTTTTATAAAAAAGATTTTAATGATTCTGATTTTTTGGATTTTATAAATGATTTTTTTAAACAGAATAAAGTTGATATTGTGTTGTCTGATATGGCTGTTAATACAACGGGTAATAAAGATTTAGATGCAATCAAAACCAACGCTATAGCCTTGGATGTGGTAAATTTATCTAAGTTAATTTTAAAGAAAAAATCCTCATTATTAGTAAAAATTTTTAGTGGTAAGGACGAAAATATATTAATTAAAAATGCTAAAGAATTATTTAAGGATATTGAAAGAATTAAACCAGATTCAAGCAGAAAAGAATCTCGTGAAATGTATTTATTATGTAGAGATTTAAAAATTATTTGACTTAAAGATTTTTATATAATAAATTTATATATGGAAATCCCTGAAGCTTTAACTTTTGATGATGTCTTGCTCGAGCC
>RGYL01000162.1 GCA_010032085.1 Actinomycetota bacterium | reverse complement strand
TTGCCGCTGCGAGTGATTTGGCCTTGGTGACTACATCTTCGGCGAGGGCAAATTTTCCGGAGGGAGTCGCCGCGACAACATGGGCTCCCATGATTGCTCCCATTAAAAGCCATGAGTTCGCCACATTATTTCCATCGCCAACATAGACGAATTTCCGTCCTGCAATCTCTTTGCCAAATTTCTCTCGAATAACCATCCAATCAGCAAGCAATTGGGTTGGGTGATCCTCATCAGTCAGCGCATTTATGACCGGGATTGATGCGTATTTTCCAAGTTGATCAACATCGCTCTGGGCGTAGGTACGAATAATTAATGCAGAGCAGAATTGGCTAACAATTCTTGCTGTGTCATCGATTGTCTCGCCTCGGCCAATTTGTAATTCATCGCCACGAAGGAAGATCGGAGTTCCGCCAAGATGAGCAACCGCGGTCTCTGAGGCCAGTCGAGTTCGAGTCGACGGCTTGGTCATATAAATAGCGACGGTTTTGTGAGCGAGTGAACTTGAGTGTTTCAACGGATCTTTTGCGAAATCTGCTGCCGTGGCAAGAATTAATTCCACATCGGCGCGCGAGAGATTCTCAGTGCGTAGGAGATCCTTTAGCCCACTCATCGGCCCATTCTAGTTAAGACCCGTTCTCTCCGGCTCGTTAGCGAAAAGCGTGCAAATTTGAAGAATTGCCCCCGGGCTTATGATTTCCGAATGGGATTCTTCACAAGACGCGGCGGGGTACTCGATGGTGGCGTGATTGAGGAGAGCTATACCCATATCGAGACCGAAACAAAAGAGAATCTAGAAGCGGGCGATCACGAACGCTTTGCTCACTATGTGAAGAAGGACAAGATTGTTGAATCTGCGGTGACTGGAAAACCGGTAACTGCGTTATGCGGAAAACGTTGGATTCCAAATCGCGATCCAAATAAGTTTCCAATCTGTCCAACTTGTAAAGAGATTTACTCAGGTTTGCGCAAGGGTGATGATGAGTCCGGCTCGGATGGATCGGGTGATTAATCATTGGTAGCAATTGGAACTCTTACTGAATCTGAGTGTAACGCATGTATTTATGGTGATCTTTGGTTACTCAAAAGAGAAGGCGACCGAACTGATGCTCAAAGTTCACAATGAAGGTCGCGCCACAGTTTCATCTGGAACACGCGAAGAGATGGAACGAGATGTGCAGCGTCTTCACGAGTATGGACTCTGGGCAACTCTTCAGCGAGATGATGAATTTTGAGTTCTAAATTTGTTCGCGATGATGACGGCACCATTCGGATTGTCTTCACATCTCAAGAGGCGCACGTCGTAATTAATCTGACAGCACAACTCTTAGAACTTCTTGGCGAAGGTTCACTCAACGCAGATATTGAAGCCGATCCCCTCTTTCAAATGATGGGGCTAGGAGCGAGTGAACAACCTCCGGAGGATCCAGTTTTGCGGCGATTACTCCCTAGCGCATACAAAGATCAAAAATCTGCATCCGAGTTTCGTCGATATACCGAACATGGTTTGCGCGAGAAGAAACGCGCCCACGCCCATTTAGTTTATGAAGCGCTCACTCCCACAGATGCTGATTGGAGCGCTGATCAACCATTAGATCGAGGGTCAATAGAAGTTTCAATTCTTGAGCCAGAGGCGATGGCTTGGCTTGGAGCGCTTAATGATTTGCGGCTAGCACTTGCGGTTCGTCTCGGCATAAGTAAGGAATTTGATGAGAGAGATCAAAAAACTCAAACAGTCCCCACG
>RGYL01000161.1 GCA_010032085.1 Actinomycetota bacterium | reverse complement strand
TCCCTATGTAATTGAGCCTGCGGCCGGCGTGGATCGCTGCACTTTGACCTTCCTTATGGATGCCTACACTGAGGATGAGGCGCCAAATTCCAAGGGGGAGATGGAGAAGCGCACGGTTTTGAAATTGGATCACAGGTTAGCTCCGATAAAGGTTGCAGTATTGCCGCTCTCACGGAATGCCGACTTATCACCCAAGGCGCGAGATTTAGCAACAAAACTTCGGAAGAACTGGAGTGTGGACTTTGATGATGCTGGCGCAATTGGTCGGCGTTATCGGAGACAGGATGAAGTTGGAACTCCTTACTGCATCACAGTTGATTTCGATTCGCTAAATGATCAGGCGGTAACTATTCGGGAACGCGACTCGATGAAACAGGAGCGAATTTCTATCGACCAGGTCGAAACATGGCTAGCGCCGCGGCTATTGGGTTGTTAAAAACTAAACCGCTGCATCTACCAATTAGAGATGGTGGCCTCGATCTAACTACTCCGGTGGTACTTGCACCGATGGCGGGTATAACGAACGCTGCCTTTCGACTTTTATGTCGCGAGCAAGGGGCCGGACTTTTCGTATCCGAGATGGTTACAGCGCGAGCGTTAGTTGAGCGAAGCGAAGAGACATTGCGGATGATTATTCCGGGCGAAGGAGAATCGCCAAGGTCAGTTCAACTTTATGCAACTGAGCCGAATGATCTTGCTCGCGCAGTTGAGATGATTGGTAAAGAGGATTTAGCTGATCACATCGATTTGAACTTTGGCTGCCCAGTTCCAAAAGTAACTCGTAAAGGTGGTGGCGCGGCACTTCCTTATAAGCGAAGGTTATTCGCATCTCTTGTAAAGGCTGCGGTAGAAGGTGGAGCAAAATACAAAATTCCCGTCACGGTGAAGATGCGCGTGGGAATTGATAGCGCACATGAGACTTATTTAGATGCCGGAATGATTGCGGCAAATTTGGGAGTTGCTTGGGTGGCGCTTCACGCGCGAACTGCCGAACAGTTCTACGAAGGAAAATCCGATTGGAGCAAGATAAAGAACTTGGTTGAACACCTTGCGCCGACTGGAGTTCCAGTCTTGGGAAATGGCGATATCTGGTCAGGAAATGATGGCGTAGCGATGATGAGGCAGACGGGCTGCGCTGGTGTAGTTGTTGGGCGGGGTTGCTTGGGGCGTCCATGGCTTTTTGCAGATTTAGTTAGAGCATTTAATGGCCAAGGTGAGCGACCGTTGCCGACGCTTTATGAAGTTCGGGAAGTTATGTGGCGCCATGCCCAGCTTTTAGTTCAATACTTTGAAAGCGAAGAGCGCGCCTGCCGGGATCTTAGAAAACATATGGCTTGGTATTTAAAGGGATTTCGAGTCGAGGGTGAGATTCGTCCAAAACTTGGCATGGTTGCATCGCTTAACGAGTTAAGGGAATTACTCGATCAACTCGTAGACCAACCCTACCCAGAAGAAGTAGGCGATGCCCCAAGAGGAAGACGTTCACATGGTCGCTCGGTCTCACTTCCACAAGGTTGGCTGGATGATCCTGAAGAGTTGGTAGAAGTTGATGGTGGAGATTCTGGTTCGGGTGGATGATGTTTCTATTTCGGTTTTTCTTTAAGTTTCTAACTTTCTTGGTTGTGCTCGCCCTTGCAATTCCTACCTTTGCGCTAGCAAGAGTTTGGTATACCGCCAATAATGAAACGATTCGAAAAGCTGATGCGATTGTTGTTATGGGTGCAGCACAGCTAGATGGCCGGCCTGGCAAAGTTTTGGAAGCGCGCTTG
>RGYL01000017.1 GCA_010032085.1 Actinomycetota bacterium | reverse complement strand
ATAAGGAAGTTTCTGGGTCATACAGCGTAACTGGGGAAGTTAAGAGTGCCTCACCCCGATGTTTCGTTGGGCCGTTGTCATATTCACGGGCAACATCTCCGGGTTCTATTACATAGTCCATCAACTTAGATTGAAGAGATAGGGCAATTCCTTGGGGCTTCTTCCGCCACATTCCGCGTCGAATCCATATGTAACTAACCGAGGGTCTGCGAAATTTAGCTGCGAGGATACCTGGATAAGGAACTACGCCATCGAAAGTCACAACTTTTGCTCCCGTTTCATCTATCAGGGCAATTAGCCGATCTCTCAAATATTCATCCCAGCGGCGCCGCGCCATTAAACCCTTATCTCTACCCGGAATGAATTCGCATTCAATATCTAGAGATGTGGCAACTTCAATGACTGAATACGCCATCGAAAGAATTATTGGCCGAGCATTCCCCTTCATTCTCCTTGCGATAGCACCGGCTCTGATGAGATGGCCGGCTCCAATTCCATTACTAGTTATCATGATGACCGCCGGTTTTAACACCCGATTAATCTAGGAAGAAGAGATTAATTGGGCCTTGAGTGACTTTAAACAAATGGCAAACAAATACTGCTGCGTCAGCCACTACTAATAAGGGCCCATTAACTTCCTTCGCACTACAAGTTCACTTTTCGTTCATCTTTGAAGAGCAGACTTCGCGAAACTATGAAACAACTCGCTCACATTCAGCCATCAACTTACGTGGATCGTGAGATGAGTTGGCTCGACTTCAACCAGAGAGTTTTGGATTTGGCCATAGACCCAGCTTTGCCCTTGCTGGAGCGGGTCCGTTTCATGGCTATCGTTTCATCGAATTTAGACGACTTCTTCATGATTAGAGCTGCCTCCGTCAAGTTAAAGGTCGAAGCAGGGGTTAACTCCGCTAATTTCTCTGGACTTACACCACTTCAGCAATTTGAAGCAATTCTTGATAGATCAAAAGGATTGGTTAGCAAACAGAACGAGATTTGGCACACCTCAATTCTTCCAGAGTTAGCACAGAAGAATATTCACATAATTAAGTGGCATGACTTAACCCAAAGCGAGCGCGAATACACAAAGCAATTATTTGATTCCTCAATATTCCCAGTACTCACACCGCTCGCCGTAGATCCCTCTAGGCCGTTTCCATACATCTCAGGACTATCAATGAGTCTCGCTGTGCTGGTGCGAAATCCTGAGTCGGATGAAGAGTTCTTTGCAAGAGTAAAGGTTCCAAATACTCTCCCCCGTTTTGTTGCGGTTAATCAACAAGTAAATAATCGCTTCCTTGCCCTTGAAGAAGTAATCGCTGCACACCTTGAAGAACTTTTTCCTGGAATGATGATTGAAGATTATTACGCTTTTCGACTTACGCGTAATGAAGACTTAGATCTTGAAGAAGACGAGAGTGACAACCTGCTTGAAACGATGGAGCAGGAATTGCAGAGGCGTAAGTTCGGGCCACCAGTTCGACTAGAGGTTGAAGATGACATAAAGACCGAGTTACTCGAACGACTCGTAGCAGAGTTGGAGATTACTAATCGGGAAGTTTTCAAAAATCGTGGACCGATCGACTTCACAGGTCTTAACATCATTGCTGACCTTGACCGTCCAGAATTGAAATTTGAACCCTTTAGGGGTGTGCTCCCGCATCCATTTCCTGAGTTGGAGGATGCCGAAGCCCCTGAATTTTTCCAAGCCATAAAGAACCGCGAGATACTCCTTCATCATCCTTACGATTCATTCACTTCTACAGTAGTTCGCTTTCTTGAGACTGCAGCGATTGATCCAAATGTCCTAGCAATAAAGCAAACTCTTTATAGGACTTCGGGTGATTCACCGATAATCGAGGCACTCTTAGAGGCAGCTGCGGCAGGAAAACAAGTATTGGTAGTCATAGAGATTAGGGCACGCTTTGACGAACTTGCCAATGTGCGCTGGGCAAGGAAATTAGAGGAAGCAGGCGTTCATGTTGTCTATGGACTTATGGGCTTAAAGACTCATGCAAAACTATCTTTGGTAGTTCGAAAGGAAAATGGCCAACTCCAACGTTACTGTCATGTTGGCACGGGAAATTACAACCCCAAGACCGCTCGACTCTATGAAGATTTTGGGATCTTGAGCGCCGATACGCGCCTTTGCGAAGATTTGTCGAGGCTATTTAATCAACTATCGGGCTTTGTTCGGGAAGAAAATTTCGAACGTCTATTGGTCGCACCGCGTGGATTGCGAAGTGGATTACTTGAGCGAATAGATCGCGAAGTGAGGCATGCTAAAGCTGGAAAGAAGGCAAAGATCAGATTAAAATTGAATGCATTGCTTGACGAAGAATTTGTAAATGCGCTCTACGAAGCCTCCTGCCAAGGTGTGCAAATCGAAGCTAATGTCCGCGGGATTTGTTCGCTCAAACCGGGAATACCGGGGCTCTCAGAGAATATTGTCGTTCGTTCCTTTCTAGGAAGATTTTTAGAGCATTCAAGAATCTTCCACTTCCATAACGACGGCCACGATGAATTCTGGATTGGAAGCGCAGATCTCATGGATAGAAATCTTGATCGACGAATTGAGGCTCTTGTTCGCGTTGAGGATAGTGAACAGAGAGCGCGTCTCAACTCCACCCTTGACCTCTATGCAAACGCAGAAATCAGCCATTGGGAGATGGATGCGACTGGCACTTGGACTAGGAAACTTATGGGGAATGAGGGCAGGTTGCAGGATCTTCATGAAATTCTAATTAGTCAGAGTAAAGCGTATGGATGAAGCAATACGAGCAGCCGGAACAATCGTCTGGCGACGAAATGAATCGGGTGACGTCGAAGTAGCAATCATCCATCGCCCAAAGTATGACGATTGGAGTTTCCCTAAGGGAAAATGTGAAGAGGGAGAGAATCCGATTTCTTGTGCCTATCGCGAGACGGTTGAAGAGACCGGATATGAAGTTAGATTTAGAGAGTATCTTGGTGAGATTTCCTACTTAGCTGAAGGGAATGCCAAGCGTGTCAACTACTGGAGTGCAAAATTTCTTAGACAAGTTGGAACGCCATTGCAAAGTGAAGTTGATCAAGTGTTGTGGAAGAGTCCAAATGAAGCCGAAGAAATTTTGAGCCGAGAGAGCGATAGGGAAATACTGAAACGATTTCTTGTTACCGAGTTAGATACCCAAGTCCTCATTTTGCTGCGGCACGCAAAAGCTATCGCTCGAGAAGATTGGCATAATGAGGATTTGGACCGACCTCTCTCCGCGTTCGGTGAGCAACAAGCTAAGCGCTTAATTAACACTCTCTATCCCTTCGGAATCGGGGAGATTCACTCTTCCAGCGCAGTGCGCTGCTACGAAACGATAAACCCCTTGGCAAGAGCCCTCTCTATCGACTACTTCTTCACTGATTCGCTCACCGAATATGTATTCACGAAAAACTCAGCGCGAACCTTCAAATACATCGACCGGCTACTTGAAAATGGTGAACCCACTCTTGTCTGTGGTCACAATCCAATTCTTCCCCAGTATTTGGCCGAGAAATATTCTCGGCAAGGTTTCGAAATCTCTGAGGCAGCGCTGAAGCCAGGTGAGGCTTGGATTTTGCATCATATTGGCAAAGAAGTAATCTCGGTAGATCACCTACCCGCGCCACTTATCTCCTAAATTCTTACTGCCTAATCCAATCAAGCCACTTTAGGACTATTCCCTCGCGCAGAGCCCAAGGGCAAATTTCAAGAGCATCTATATCAAGGCTTCGCATCACGGTCTCCGCTACAAATGCCCCCGCAACAATTTGGCGCGCTCGTGATTTTGATACACCTGGCAATTCGCTCCGCTCATCTTGATTCATTTCAGAGAGTCTAGGCAGGATTTTTCTAAGTCCTTCAAGTTCCAAAGATCGGCCATCGCCATCGGCCCAATCCCCGGTTAAACGCGCCAATGTTCGCAAAGTCTTACTAGTTGCAATTGCGCGATCTGTATCTTGATGTTGCACCAAAGCGGGTAAAACTTCTGATAATTGGGAATCTATATGGTCCCTGAGACTTCTAATCGACTTCTTTGTAAATGGATCTCCTTCAAGATGACTCTTGGTTAATCGTGAAGCTCCCAAAGGTAAAGAGAGGGCAATGTCTGCCGATTCATTTACGCCCACTGCTAGTTCGAGTGAGCCACCACCGATATCTACGACAAGGAGGCGACCACTTGACCACCCGTACCAACGACGTGCAGCCAAAAACGTTATTTGTGCCTCTTCTTCACCAGAAAGTACTTGGAGATCGATATCAAACTCGCGATTAATCTCCGAGATAATTTCGCCACCATTTGCTGCCTCGCGTAGCGCTGAGGTTGCAAAAGGCAGCAGCTCTTCCGACTTAACTTTCCTTGCCTCGGTAACGCACGCGCGAATCGCACTTCTTAACTGCTTAATGCCCTCAGAATTAATTAAGCCATCTGCGGAAATAAATTCCGATAAGCGAAGATCTATCTTTAGATTTGTTCTGGGATTCGGCCTTGCTCCAGAGAATGCATCAACAACTTGTAGGTGAACTGTATTGGAACCGACATCAAGAACTCCGAGACGCACAACCCGACTCTACTTAATTAGAGTTGCAAAATGATTTAGGGGCCGACTTTTTTTCGTCGACCCCTAAATCTATTACGACTTAGTTAATTGCCCCCTCGAAAGCAATTAACTGGTACTTCAGCTCAGGCGATAACCCCACTACTTGTTAGCGCGAGCAATTAGCTGATTAGCCTTGGTCAGATAATCTCCAGTTAGAACGACGAAGCCGAGAGCTGGATCTTTACCTGCACATTCCGGGGAGAGAAGGTATTTCGCCAACTCAACCACGGCTGCTCCACGAGCCTTGTCATCATAGGAAGTCTCTAACAACATGTACGAGACGATACCTAGCGTGTAAACACCGGTAACTTTGGTGTTGTAATTGTAGGTAACGATTCCTGCATCACTAATAGTTGCTTGACCGAGAAATGCAGTTACCGCTGCTTGATCAGGGAAAATAAATTCGCCCGACGCGTTAGCGATATAAGCAGTGCGAAGTCCATAAGCATCGCCCCAGTTCTTCTCAGCGTAAGTAATTGAATACTTGGTCGCTTTAGCAAGTGTTGCAATACCTTGTGACTGGTTTGCACCCACAATTCGACCAACATTTTCAGGCGCATTGATATTGCCAGGGAATGCAGTTGTGAAGGCATCGTTTGCCGGTTTTGTCCAAACGGTTGGCGCTACGCCATTGAGCCAGCGAGTGAAGTTACCCGAGGTACCAGATCCGTCAGAACGGAAAATTACTTTAATTGGCTGATTAGGCATTGAGTAAGTGATGTTCCTTGTGGAAGTTCTTAGAACTACCGGCTTACCATCTTTTCCGATTACTACGTTTCCAACGCTATCTTTACGAAGAACGGTTACCTTAACTTGACGGTTGTTATCCGCAAGAATTGCTGGATCATTCCAGCGAGTAATTTCGCCCGCAAAAATTCTTGCAACAGTTGTTGGGCTTAGGTAAACATCCCTACGTGCCGGAAGATTTACGAGAACTGCAATTGGCGCGGCAACGATTGGCGCGTTGTAAACAGTTGCGCGCTTAGAGCTCGCAGTATGCGCCGAATCAGTGAACCAGAAATCACCTAATTTGTTATCTGAGTTACGACGGCCGGTTCCTGAACCTGTTGAGGTGTAGGTATAAGAGTGACCAGACTTCGTAGCAAATCCTGCTTTACAGGCCTGTAGAAGTGGATCAACGAATGATGCGCCAGAGCCAGATAGATCTACAGCTTGCGCTGCTGGCGTAATTGCGCCGAGAATTGTCATCGCCGAGAAGATGACAAATAATTTCTTCTTAAAGTTCGAAAGCATTAAGTCTCCTTATTTCATAGCGGGTGGAGGCTGAAGTTAATGGCGAAGACTAACTCTCGAGAGCACTAGGGTTAATGGAAGGTTACAAACAAGCAAATTATCCGAATCGACCGGTTACGTAATCTTCAGTTCTCTTATCACGTGGGGCCGAGAAAATTTGGCTGGTAGGACCAGTTTCAACCATCAAACCTGGGCCATCATTTGAGAGGAAGAAGGCGGTGTAGTCCGAGACTCGTGCCGCTTGTTGCATATTGTGAGTAACAATAATTATGGTCATAGTTTGGGAAAGTTCCGCAATTGTCTCTTCGATGCGAAATGTTGATCCTGGGTCAAGAGCCGAACACGGTTCATCCATCAAAAGAACTTGGGGCTCGACTGCAAGAGAGCGCGCAATACATAGGCGCTGTTGTTGGCCACCGGATAACGATCCGCCTTGTTCCTTAAGTCGATCCTTCACTTCATTCCAAAGACCTGCCCGAACTAGACATGATTCAAGAAGGTCATCTGTGTTGGAGCGTTTCAACTCAGCTAATTTCAAACCAGATAGAACATTTTCCCCAATGGTCATAGAAGGGAATGGATTTGGCTTTTGAAAAACCATTCCGATTTTTAGACGAATCTTAGTTACATCGGTCCCGGGGGCATAGATATCTTTTCCATCAAGCCTAACTTCACCGGCCAGAGCTGCAGTTGGAATAAATTCATGCATTCGATTTAAGGTACGTATGAAGGTCGACTTACCGCAACCCGAAGGACCAATAAGCGCAGTTACCGTGCCCGCGGCAAAATCAAGCGTGACATCAGAGAGAACATGTTTGGTGCCAAACCAGGCATGAACACCGCGCGCCTCAAGTCCGGTACCGAGCGGATTGGTTCCGGGCTGCTTCTGCGCGTGCTTTGCTGCAACGGATGCGAGCGAGGCCGGCATAGCTTTCTGGTTCTGGTTTTCTTCACTCATGGTCTTAGCTCCTTCTGCCACTTATGTACCTCGCGGATCCGAACAGTATAAAAATGAAAATTAGAAGAATTAGCATTCCGGCCCAGCCACGTGCTATCGATTGCTCGGTACCGCCAGTTAGAAATGCCTTCCAAATATAAAAGGGAAGGGATCCCATCGAGCCTTCAAAGGGATTCAGGTTAGTTTTATCGGCTCCGCCGGTGACAAGAAGGATTGGGGCGGTCTCACCGATAATACGAGCGATTCCGAGAATGACTGCAGTTAAGAGCCCACTCTTGGCAGCCGGAACAACCACCATAGCAACGGTGCGCCATTGAGTAGCTCCCAAAGCTACCCCCGCCTCTCGAAGATCATCAGGAATCAATTTCAAAACCTCTTCAGCAGTTCTCGCAATCGTTGGAATCATAAGTATTGTTAACGCGAGCGAGCCCATGAGGCCTGAGAGTGAATTTGTAATCGGGTAAATCACAGCAGAGAGAATAAAGAGCCCAGCCACAATTGAAGGAACTCCGGACATCGCTTGCACCAAGAAACGAATGGGACGGGAGAGCGTTCCTCTGATCTCAGTTAGGTAAATTCCGGTAAGCAGGCCCACGGGAAAACTAATCAAGAGCGCCACGAACACGAGTAGGAAAGTTCCGAGCACGGCATGGAGTAAGCCTCCAGCCTCAATCGGATCATTTACCGAGGCTAGCGCCATATCTTTATTGAGGATCTGCCAGTGCAAACCCTTGTAACCCTTGACAAAAACAGTAAGCACGATTGAAAAAATCGGAATGAGAGTGAGGACAATACCTAATATCGAGAGGGTGCTTAGAACTGAGTCCTTCGCCGCTTGGGAATCGCGAGTGATTCTCTGACGTATATATTCAAAAACAATAACTGAAATGAAAAAGAGAATAAAATATGCGAGTTTTCCCTTTAGCGGGGTTACATTTACAAGGATAAATGTAAAAATTCCCGCACTAATCACGGTAAGAAAACTCTTTAATTTGTCGCTACGGCTAGCTTGCCAAGGCTTTCCAGGCGCAGGAATCTTGATATCAGTCGTGCTCATCGCCCTCTCTTTCCGAAGCGATTAACAAGGAAATCAGCGGCGAAATTAACCACCAAAGTTAATAAGAAGAGGATTAAACCGGCGGCCATCAACGCATCAACCTCATATGCCCCGGCTTCGCCAAACTTCAAAAGAATTAACGAGGCGATGTTTCCACCAGCTCCAAAGAGCATCTGCCAGTTAACTGCGTAAACAACATTGAGCACTGTATAAACAGCAACGGTCTCGCCCATTGCCCTTCCTAGTCCCAACATGGCACCGCCCACTATGCCTCCCCGACCATAAGGGATGACGACTGCGCGAATCATGGTAAGTCGAGTCGCACCAAGTGCAAATGCCGCCTGAATTCGATCTAAAGGCGTTTGGGCAAAAATTTCGCGAGAAATTGAAGTAACAATTGGAATAATCATGATAGCTAGAACCAGTCCGGCAATAAATGGCGACCGTTCAAAGATTGGTGTCGGAACCTGGAAGATTGGAATAAAGCCTAGATATTTGTTGATTAATTTAGCCCAGTATTCAGCGCTATCCATGAAAACAAAGAAACCCCAGAAGCCGAAAAGTAATGATGGGAAGGCGGCCATCAAGTCAATTAGTGAAACTAGGAAAGTCTTTACTCGACCGGAGGCGTAGAAGCTTAGATAGAGAGCTCCGAGAATAGATATTGGGACGCCAACAAAAAGCGCAATGACTGCGGTCAACATGGTGCCGACTAACATCGCACCAATTCCAAATGTGGACTGAATTACCTCCTGATTTTCATCCGTCACTACTTCCCAACGAGATTCAGTAATGAACGAAAAACCCTTTTCATTCAAAATGTGAATTCCCTTTATAGAGAGGAATAGCGCAATAAGTCCGAGAATGACTAGGGAGGACATTCCTCCGAGGGTCACTACAAATCGGAATATCTGATCCGAGCGCCTCGGCTTGGTAGTTAACTCACGCGGAGCTGGAACTGAATTCACGCGGTCTTCCAGTAAAGCCATGGCCGGATAATCGTGGCTATTGACCTGTTCGCGATATATGTAGTGTGAATATAAGGTGAACAGAACGTGAATTCTCCCGCTCCGCGTACCCTTTCCTCGTGCCTGCAGATTTAGCTCCCCTCATCTGGGTTGATTGCGAGATGACTGGCCTTGATCTAGCAAAAGATTCCCTAATTGAAATCGCCGTTTTGGTGACCGATGAGAATTTAAATCTTCTTGGTGATGGAGTGAATCTGGTGATTCATGCTGATGAAAGTCGTTTAAAGGGAATGAGCACAGAGGTGTTTGAGATGCACAAATCCTCTGGATTGTTAGATCTAATCCACTCCGGCGTCACGATGGAAGCGGCTGAGTCTACAATTCTTGAATATTTGAACTTATTTACAACTGCAGGGAAGTCTCCATTAGCTGGAAATTCGATTGGTATGGATAGAAATTTCATCAATCGCGATATGCCAACTTTGAGCGCTTTTCTACATTACAGATCAGTCGATGTTTCTTCAATCAAAGAGCTGGCTCGCCGTTGGTACCCAAAAATTTATTTTAATGCTCCTAAGAAATCTGGAAACCACAGAGCGCTAGGTGACATCAGAGACTCCATTGCTGAATTGAAGTACTACAGAGAACAGATTTTTATCTCAAATTCCTAGACGTTCTAGCGCAGCCGCTAATTCTTCTTTTGTATCAAGATAAGTTCGCGTATATGTGAGTTGCGGCTTAATTATATTTGACAGTCTGAAAATTAGATGATCGGCAGATTTCTCATCTCCCAAAAGAAGTATTGCAAAAGTTTGTTTACTCATTCGAGTTAGCAAATCTCCGCCACGCAATTCACTATTTAGAGTTCGGGAAACTTCTACAAAAGTATCGTCGGAGATTGTTGGTGTTCTGATTGCAATTATTGCGAGAGCCTCGCCCCTTCGATCAGCCCAAGATTTGATTCGCTTCGCGCTCTCGTAGAAGTGATACGGAGTCATTAGTCCCGTCAATTCGTCAAAAATCAACTCGCTCATAGCGATAATCTCCGCCATCTGTGCGTTTTTGGGAAGGAATTTCTCATCCCCTATTCTTTGCTTTGTGAAAGTTCGCACGTTGGCCTTTGCATTCGCCTCCCTTGAGGCCCTATTTCTGCTCGCCCTTGCGACTTATCTCTTTCTTCGAAGTATGACCTCTAAAGTTGAAGAATTAGATGCAGTCATAGCCGAGATAGTTCTGCTCTTGATTGGCGCCACGGGCCTCTTCTTTGCCGGACGGGGAGTTAAACGTGAAAAGCGATACGGCAGAGGTGCAATAGTGATGGCAAATTTGATTGCACTTGGCGTCGCCTATTACATGATTGATGGCGAACGATTGCTCTGGGGAATTACCCTCGGATCAATTGCAATAGTCAGTGCTGG
>RGYL01000160.1 GCA_010032085.1 Actinomycetota bacterium | reverse complement strand
GAAAGCCATCAACTCCAAGATCTAGCCAGAAACGTAGCGTCTCTTCAAAGTCGCGCCTGACTTCTTGGTTCTCCCAATTTAAGTCAGCTTGGGTTGAGTCAAAGAGATGCAGATACCACTGTCCAGCAGAACCATCTGGCTCTTTTATGCGCGACCAAGCAGGGCCGCCAAAAATTGAATTCCAATTATTCGGAGGAATTTCCCCTTTCTCACCTCTACCGTCATAGAAGTGAAAACGCGCTCTTGCAATTGATCCTCGGGAAGAGTTGATTGCTTCTTTAAACCAATTGTGTTCGGTAGAGAAGTGATTAGGAACGATATCGAAAATAACTCGAATAGATCTCTTATGCGCAGCCATAATTAGCGATTTTGCACTCTCTAAAGTTCCAAATCTTGGATCAACATCACGTGGATCGGCGACATCGTAACCGCCATCTTTATTTGGTGATTTATAGAAAGGACTTAACCAAATCGCATCTACTCCAAGGGAGGATAAGTAATCGATGCGAGCAATTACACCTTCTAAATCCCCCTCGCCATCACCATTACTATCTTGAAAAGAGCGTGGGTAAACCTGGTAAATGGCGCTATTTCGCCACCATGTTCGCTCTTGCATCTTTTCCTAATTAACTAGTTCTCTTCAGGGTTTAATCTTCTAGTCGAATTTCTCACAACCAGCGTTGTGGGAAGAGTTAGCGAATGAGGCTCACTCTTTGGCGACTTTAGTCGTTCCATGATTGACCAGGCAGCCATCTCTCCCATCAATGGAACAGGTTGCTCAATCGTTGTTAGATCAGAGAACTCTGCCATTTCATGACCGTCGAATCCGATGATGGAAATGTCGTCAGGAACCTTCAAGCCATTACGTCTTATTGCCTGTAGAGCTCCAAGTGCCATCTCATCAGAGAGTGCAAATATCGCCGTTGGTCGATTTGGTCTTGCAAGTAAATCATCCATTGCTCTACTTGCTCCATGCATCGTGAAGTCGCCATAAACCTCGCGTGATGGGACCCATTCGATTCCGTTCTCAGCGAGAACCTGCATGAAACCTCTGCGACGATCTTGCGGGACGCTAAAACCAAATGGATCATCAGGGCGACCAGCAAGTAGTCCAATCTTCCTATGTCCTAAATTAACTAGATGTTGTGTTGCGGTGCGCGCACCGGCGACATCATCGATAGCAACGCTGGCGCATCGTTCATGATGCATCCCTACTAAAGCGATCGGGATACCAAGGCTTAACATTGATTCAAACTCTTCTTCAGTAGGAGGCAAACTAATTACGATTAGCGCATCAACACGACCTTTGAGTAATTGATGTTGAAATAGTCGTTCGCGACCTTTGAGTTGAGAGAAGTTATAGAGCAATAGATCTAAGCCTGCTTCACGTAAAGCTTGCTCAGCACCGCTAATTACTTGTGCGAAATACCAGCGCGAAATATACGGAGCAACTACACCGACAGAATTAGTCCTACTAAATAGCGCCCGGGCAATCTTGACGATTTTGCGGGCTATTTGCTGAGAATTTTCAGCGCTGATCAGCATGATGCGACCCTAACAGGGAGTAGCCAATTCCGGCAGTTGCAGATATTTTTCACTCTTGCAGTATTTTTCAGAGCCCGAAACTTGATTTACAGCGAAAGGCGCTAAACGTGTCAGTCGGTATTAAAGAGGTAGCTGCCGAAGCAGGAGTCTCAATCGCTACTGTCTCGCGCGCGCTTCGAGGGATGCAACATGTGAATCCAGAAACGCGCAGGAAAATTCTCGATG
>RGYL01000159.1 GCA_010032085.1 Actinomycetota bacterium | reverse complement strand
GTTTCATGACGGAGTCGTTCGTCAAGACCCTTGAGTAGCGCTCCGCCACCTGTGAGAACAATTCCGCGATCTAGAAGGTCAGCAGCTAGTTCTGGTGGAGTTTCATCGAGAGTTCGCTTTACCGCATTTACGATATCAATAACTGGTTTTTCGAGTGCCTTTCGAATTTGATCGGAAGAGACAACTACCGTTTTAGGTAGCCCAGTTGCGATATCGCGTCCGCGAATTTCGGCATCAGGTTCATCGCGTAATGGATATGCAGAACCGATCTCCATCTTTATCTGCTCTGCCATGCGTTCACCTAAGAGCAGACCAAATTCCGATTTAATCCAATCAATAATTGCAACATCCATTTTGTCGCCGCCTGTGCGAATCGAGGTTGCGGAGACGATTCCGCCCATGGAAATAACGGCGACCTCCGTAGTTCCGCCACCGATATCCACCACCATATTTCCTGTTGGTTCATGGATAGGTAGACCGGCGCCAATAGCAGCAGCCATAGGCTCCTCAATTATGTATACCTTGCGCGCACCAGCTTCATAGCCCGATTCCTCAACAGCACGGCGTTCCACGCCCGTAATTCCGTAAGGGACGCAGACCACAATTCGAGGCTTTGCAAGGTAGGTGCGTTTGTGGACTTGGCGAATGAAGTGCTTAATCATCTCGCGCGTTGTGTCGAAGTCAGCAATAACACCATCTCTTAGCGGTCGAATCGCCACAATATTTCCGGGAGTTCTTCCAATCATCTTCTTTGCTTCAATTCCAACGGCGAGAACCGCACCGGTATCTTGATGAACAGCAACAACGCTCGGCTCATCTAGGACTATGCCCTTGCCGCGCACATAAACAAGTGTGTTTGCGGTGCCAAGGTCGATTGCCATATCGCGACCTAGGAAGGTCCAACGATTTAGTTGGTTTGCCATCGTATTACTCCTTACTTATTTGGGAAGAAAATCTTTATCTCTCGCTCAGCAGATTCTGCTGAGTCTGAACCGTGCACAACTAGAAATAATTTCCCCGACTAATGCACGTCGTACACCGTCTGGTTTTACCAAGACAAGTGTTCTTTCGGTACTAATTGAAGTGGGAGTCACGGGGTTAAGTCTATTGTGAATTTTCACCTTCGCGAGCCCGCTTAATCGCCTCACCTTTTCTCCCCACCACGATGGCAGTAATCCAAAGCGCGAGAAAGAGAGCTCCCATGAAGAACATCGCGAAGATGTAAAAGCCGTAGAGGATTAATGAAATCTGGACCGCCCAGCCAAGTATCCAGCCCAACTTATTGCGGAATGAGGCAAGGGCGAGAATGTTGATGAGAAGGATCGCGAAGCCAAAGTAGAGACCGGCTTGTGAGGTTTGATCCTTGGCTAATAGAAGAGCAAAGCCAACTAGCAATATCTCCATTGATAGGACGCTTCGTGCCAGCATCTTCATTTCGAGTACTTCCTCCTCACAAGTGCGCGCGCCTCTCCAGCAGATATGACTGAGCCGGCAATCAAGACCGCACAAGATTTTTCATTCATCTCATTCTCAAACTTTGCTTGAGTAACAGCTGCCTCTATCGCGCTCTCCAAAGAATCCTTAGTCAAGACTCGATGTTCTCCAAATACTTCGCGCGCCTCACTTGCAAGCTCATCTATGGGAGCGGCCCTGTGGGAAGAATTTCTGGTGATGATGACGCTAGTCATAATGGACTCAAATTCTTCAAGTATCCCGCTCGTGTCTTTATCCCCCATTACTGCAACAATGCCGATTACTAAGTCAAAATCA
>RGYL01000158.1 GCA_010032085.1 Actinomycetota bacterium | reverse complement strand
TCGGCGAGTTTCCAAACAAATTACCCGCTCTACTTCGCACTTCTAGCAATTTCACTCCTCTTTGGTTTTACGGAAGTTCTAAGAGACAATGCTGGCCAAACATTTCTGCCCTCTATTGTTAGAAAAGAGCAATTAGAGAGTGCAAATGGAAAACTCTGGTCTGCCGAATATGTAATGAATAGTTTTGTTGGGCCTCCTTTTGCAAGTTTTCTTCTTGGGGTGGCAATCTTCCTTCCTTTCTTTATCCATAGCTCCACCTTCTTTATAGCTGCGGCGCTAGTTGGACTAATCTCGAGAATTGTTCAAGCCGAAGTAAGTGAGAGCCAATCGCCGATAAATTTTCGAAGCGAAATCAAAGAGGGAGTTGAATGGTTGTGGCGACACGATCTACTTCGCCCGATGGCCATAATTCTTGGGTCTATGAATTTGGTGGGAGCATTAACAGCTGCAACCTTTATCCTTTTTGCACAAGAAATCCTAAAGACGTCCGTATTTGAGTTTGCAGTTCTAGGAACTGCCGGTGCTATCGGCGGAACTTTGGGCGGCGTGCTTGGGCCGAGAATTTCCAAGCGATTAGGTAGCGGCCGATCGTTATGGCTAACTCTTGTTGCAATTCCTACGACGGGACTTGTAATCGGATTGAGTTCAAATTGGGTTGTAGCCTGGGCAATGATCCTCTGTGCCACTATTTTTGCTGTGCTTTGGAATGTGATTACTGTTTCACTTCGACAAAGCATTATTCCCGCTGCCCTACTCGGTCGGGTTAATAGTGTTTATCGCTTTTTTGCATGGGGGAGCATGCCGATTGGGACCCTCATAGGAGGCGCAATTGTTAGCTTTACTGAGAATTTTGCTAGCCGGGAATTGGCACTTCGCATGCCATATTTCGTGAGCCTGATTTTGGGATTGATAATTTTTCTTTTTGCCGTTCCATTACTTACAACAGAGAAAATCGAAAAAGCGCGTTCCCAATCTTTGGAATAAAAAATAAGGGGGGCCCACTTTCGCAGGCCCCCCTTATTTAGTAATGCCTTACTTCATGAACCCAACTTTGGTCCAATCAAGTGAGGTAGGACCGAATGATCCAAAGTTTGCAAGGCTCTTTACTGTTGCCGATGTTCCTGGCCACATGTAAAGCGGAATGTTGTATCCAACATTCCAGAGCGCCTTCTCAACTTGGTTTGCAAGCGCACAGCGCTTGACTGGATCTAGTTCACTGGCTGCCTTCTTGATGATGGCATCCAATTCAGTAGAAACTGAATCCTTGGCGTAGTTCTGATTTGAATCCTTTGCATAGAGATTCATTGAACCGCCAATTGGGAATGACGAACCGGTCCAAGCGAAGGTCACGAGTTCAAAGTCGAGCTTCTCAACATCGACATACTTCGAGAAGTAGTCGGCGCGAGGAACTTCGCGAAGTTGAAGATCGATACCAATCGGAGCCGCACGGAGCATTGCTTGGGTAAGCGTTGCGATATTTGCGCGGTTTGGATAGTTCGTTGGATAAGTGAACTTGATAGTCATTGGCTGATTAGCTACGAGACCAGCTTTTGCAGGTCCGGTGTAGTAGCGCATGCCGACAACCTTGTTATTTCCGTTTGAATCCTTCTCAGTGGCGCTTGTTGCAAGCGTCCAACCAGCCTTATCGAGCAACTCATCTGCAAGTGCGGTGTTCTTCTTTCCGTACTTACCTGAGGCATCAACATGGCAGGCCTGACCTTCGTAGAAGGTACGGTTGTTCTTAACAACTGGATTCTTAACGAATAGACCAGTGTTTGCCTCGGCAATAACCTGGCGGTT
>RGYL01000157.1 GCA_010032085.1 Actinomycetota bacterium | reverse complement strand
AAACCGAGCACGAAAATTCTCGATGAACGAGCGCGAGAGCCGCAACTAGTGTCGGTATTTGTGAATTTGCGCCTGCGGTCACCTTCTCGCATTCCCGTCTGGGTCGTGGCGGGGCTTACCAGCTTTGTCATCCTGTGCTTGCGCTCAGCACAAAGCATTGGGCGACTGCCAGCAGACCCTGGCTATGGCTATGTGAGTGAAGCGATTGATCGAGGAGTCTGGGTGATGGGGTCGGGAGACCCGTATTACCACGTTGCCGCCCGGGCTGTAGCACTTGTTGTTTCTTGGTTTCCACTTACAGCGCAAGCCATCGTGATGGCGCTCTTAGTACATCTCGTTTGGTCGCTCAGCGCAGCGATCATCGGTGTGGTGACTCACCGACAAAGTGGGCAGATCATCGTTGGAATCGTAAGCGGTCTTTGTCTTGCGCTCGTTCCACATGCCTCAGAGAGCGGTATCGGCAACGTGGGAAATGTCAAATGGCCACTACTTGCCGCCCTCGTTGTGACGTGTGCATCGACCAAGCTCCAGCCGCATGACATTCGTTGGATTGCACCGCTGGTAATCATTACTGGACTGACGCAACCAATTACTGTCCTTGCACTACTGCCAATCGTGATTCGTGCAGTTGCTGCGCGACGCATTACGAAGACGGATACGACAATCTCTTTGTTGATAGTGGGCAGCATCGTTCTTCAGCTTCAGAAGGTTGGTCTTGACACTGCCGCAACGGGTCAATCGACAAAGATCACACGACCATGGGATGGCATGGGTCTCTTTTGGTGGTCGGGAATCGTGGCGCCAATCCTTATCTCGGTTGCAGTCATTGTCATCTGCGTAATCATCTGGATGCGTTGGAAGCAACAGTCGGTCTTCATCTACATTCTCGGACTCATTACAGTTGTCATTGCGGGAATGTCGTATCGGCTGGGTGGAATCGCAGATCGCTACTTCATCGTGCCGATGACTCTGGCTCTTATCACCGCACTACACATATCGCTGCTTCTCGCGCAACTCTTGCCCAAACTCAAGCCGTTACTGATCTGCGCACTGGGGATTGGCGTGCTTGTACCGACAGCAAAGTGGTTTTCCACGGGTTGGTATCTGACGTCTGGCCCAACTTGGCACGCTGAGATTGTGCGAGCACGCTCACTCTGCACTTTGAATGATGACAAGGTTGTCGAACTCATCATTTCTCCAAACGGTACCGTTGAACTTCAATGTGATGTTGTCCTCGATGGATGACGAGACACCGCTAGATGTCATCCTTAGCGACGACTACCTACGAGCAATGTACGACACCGCCTATGGGCACATCGCAAAACACCTCGCTGTCTCACCTGGCCCCGTGTTGGAAGTGGGGGCAGGACAAGGAGTGGCGCGTGTGCTCGGGCATCAGTGGTGGCTCTCAGATATCAGCGATAACTGTCGCATCGATGTCCGCACCTCTGCCCTTGGATTACCGTGTCGTGACCACTCTCTGGCTGCAATTGTGCTCAAAGATACGTGGCACCACATTGCAGATATTGAGACGTTTCTTGCTGAAGCCTCTCGAGTACTGATGCCCGCAGGGCGTGTGGTTGTCGTCGACCCCTACTGGGGAGTTCTTGCTCGCTTCGTCTACAAGTATCTGCATCAAGAACGTTGGGATGCAAAGACCCCAACATGGCAGTTCTCGTCGCGTGACCCGTGGGATTCAAACCAGGCGCTCTCGTATCTGATGCTCCGTCGCAATCGGGCGCTCTTCGAACAACGCTGGGGGCAACACTTTGAGATCACCGAGCACTCGCGCACAATTGGGCCAAGTTTTCTCTTCTCGGGTGGTGTTTC
>RGYL01000156.1 GCA_010032085.1 Actinomycetota bacterium | reverse complement strand
TGCCCGCGAACTCTTTGAGAATGGAGAGTTTGTTGAAGTATGGGTTAAAACTCCCGCCGAAGTATGCGCTCAAAGAGATCCGAAGGGTCTTTATAAGAAAGCACAATCTGGAGCGCTTCCGAATTTAACTGGCGTGGGACAAGATTACGAACCACCAACTGAAGCTGAACTTGTACTCGACGGAACTGAAGAAGTTTCGCTAAATGTAGAAAAGCTTATTTCTAAGATTCTGTAGCGGGATTTGCTTCCATAGCCCGAAGAATTGCAATTCGTTCCTGAATTGGCGGATGCGTAGCAAAAAGTTTTGAGGCCGCGGAAGCATCTAACGGTGATTCGATGTAAAGGTGCGCGACTGCGCTCGAGCGCGCCTCAACAACAGTGTTATCTCGAGCTAGAACTTCCAACGCTGCGCGCAACCCGGCTGGATTTCTAGTGAAAGAGACTGCAGTTGCATCAGCCAAGGACTCGCGCTTTCTTGAAACTGCAGCTTTGAGCATCGTTGCCGCGATAGGAGCGAGAATTAGCGGAATAATTGCAAGAAATATCGGCATTTGATTTCCATGGTGATCACGATTTCGCGCTCCCCCAAACCAGAGCATCCGCATCAAAATATCTGAAATTAGAGCGACCACTCCTGCAGTTGTCGCAGCTACAGCTGAAACTAATGTGTCGCGATTTGCAACATGCGCCATCTCGTGTGCCACAACTCCTTGAAGTTCATCTCTGTCCATCGCTTCTAAGAGCCCTGTGGTGAAAGCTATGAGAGCATGATCAGGATCTCGCCCGGTTGCAAAGGCATTAGGCGCCGGATCATTGACAATCGCAACTTTCGGCATTGGAAGCCCTGAGGCAATACAAACTTCATTTACTAAATTAAATAACTTTGGATTATCAGATTCTTGGATAAGTTGCGCGCGCGTCATCTTTAAAACTAATTTGTCTGAGGCGTAGTAAGAGCCCCAAACTGAAACTAGTGAAATTAAAACTGCTAGGGGAATTACCCCAGCGCCAGTCCCACCAAATGTATTTATTGCGACATAAGCGATAACCCAAACTAGTACACCCATGAAAAATAGAAGAAAGAACGTCTTTCTACGATTAGAGCTCTGCAGCGCTCTGAAGTTTGACATGGCTAGAACTTAACGTTCGGTGCGTTACGGATCGAAGGATCTTCGACCTCGTAAAACTCACGCTCGCCAACTTTCGCTAGCCCAACGAAGAAACTCGTAGGGATTGTCTTTACTGCCGTGTTCAAAGTGCGGACTGAATCGTTGTAGAACTGACGCGAGAATGAAACCTTATTCTCAGTCGTAGATAACTCTTCTTGGAGTTGTAGGAAATTTGTCGAGGCTTTTAAGTCTGGGTATGCCTCCGCTACTGCAAGAAGTCCACGTAAAGCATTGGTGAGCATGCCATCTGCGGCAGCTACCGCTGGCAGAGTTGATGCTGTTGTTGATGCAGCACGGGCTTGGACAACTTTTTCAAGAGCTTCCCGCTCATGAGATGCATATCCCTTTACAGTTTCAACTAGATTCGGAATCAAGTCAGCGCGTCGCTTTAGTTGCACTTCAATCTGTGCAAAGGCCTCATCGACTTGGATATTTAGTCTTACCAATTTGTTGTACTGAACAATGAAATAGCCAACAAGTAGTACGAGTACTCCGATAATTAAAAAAGGTTCCATGTCCCTAATCTACTTAATTTCAGTCTTATGGAAATTCAGCCAAGACCTGCTTGGGGTAGGACCGCGTTGTCCTTGATAACGCGAACCATAAAGTGCAGAACCGTATGGATGCTCTGCGGAAGATGAGAGTTTGATGAGACAAAGTTGACCAATCTTCATTCCGGGATAGAGCTTG
>RGYL01000155.1 GCA_010032085.1 Actinomycetota bacterium | reverse complement strand
AAAGGTTTGATTGATGATGTAACCAACAACGGCTCAGTCGCGGTAGATGAGCAGGAGAAGCCAAAAGGGCAACGAAATCAACCGAAAAAGAAGAAGAAAAAGAACAAATAGGGTTAAAAGCCTCATAAGGGGCAAATAGGAGGATAAATGAGCAAAGAAGAGCTAGTTGAAAAAGAGGAAAAGTCCACCGAGTCACGCCTCGAAGAAGAGGGTGATATCGCCGCTGACTACCTTGAGGGGTTACTTGATATCGCCGACCTTGATGGGGATATTGAAATCGGGATCGAGAATGATCGGGCCCACCTCGTCATTGAGGGCGGGGAGCTCTCTCATTTAGTTGGCCAAGAAGGTGAAGTTTTAGATGCCCTCCAAGAGCTAACAAGGCTCGCGGTCCAAACAAGTACCGGTGAGCGCTCAAGGTTGATGCTCGATGTTGATGGTTTCCGCTCGGATAAACGGGCAAGCCTTACCAAGTTGGCCGAGGAGACCGCCGATGAGGTCAAATCAAGTGGCCAGCCAATCAAACTAGCCCCCATGAACGCCTTTGAGCGAAAAATTGTCCATGACACAATCCAGAAAATTGGGCTAAAGAGCGAGTCTGAAGGGGAAGACCCCGACCGCTGTGTTGTGGTGATGCCAGCCTGACCGTTTCACGTGAAACTCGGGCCAATCAGTTCTTTGGAGATCGGGCTCTAAAGGCCCTTCGCTACTCCGAGCTCCTCGCAACGACGGCTATTGAGCGAGGATTGATCGGGCCAAGGGAGGGCGAGCGGATCTGGGAGCGTCATATTGAGAACTGCTTTCCAATAACCACCTTATTTTCAAGAGGCGCGAGTGTTGCTGATATTGGCTCAGGGGCGGGGCTTCCTGGAATCGTTATCGCGTTGGCCAGACCAGATTTAAAAATAACACTTATTGAACCCCTTGCGCGAAGATGCGAGTTTCTCTTTGAGGTAATTGATGAGCTCGCCCTTGAAATTGAAGTTATTCGGGGAAAATCAGAGGCGCTAAAAGGGCGCTATGACTATCTCACCGCTCGGGCAGTTGCGCCACTTGATCGGCTAATCGAGACCAGTTGGCACCTACTTAGCCCTAAAGGCTCCCTTCTTGCGATGAAAGGGGAGTCGGCAAGTGCCGAATTAGCCCAGACAGATCTGAAAAAGGTGAAGAAAAGCCAACTTCACGAGATAAAGATGGCTGATATTCCTGTGTCACGCGTGGTTGAGCTCGTTAAGGCTGGTTAACTCTTCTATGTGAGTGATTCACGTGAAACAAATGCGCCGAGACAGGTAGTCGGCACCCGTCGTTTCCGTGAGCCCATGCCGCGCCCCATCTCTACCCGCATCTTTACGGTGGCAAACCAGAAGGGTGGGGTAGGTAAGACCACATCCGCGGTCAATATTGGGGCAGCCCTGGCTATGGGGGGCCTTCGCACCTTAATCATCGATCTCGACCCCCAAGGAAATGCCAGCACCGCTTTTGGAGTGGCCCGCGATGAAGTTAATGGAATGTATGAAGTAATTATTAAAGACCTTCCAATCAAAGATGCGGCGTTAAAAGTTCCCGGATATCCAGCGTTAGAAGTAATTCCTGCAACACAATCACTTGCAAATGCAGAAGTGGAATTAGTTCCACTCGTTGCTCGCGAATTGAGATTGAAGAAGGCGCTAACTACTTATCTAAACGAAGCGGCAAATCGAGGCGAGCGATTTGATTATGTAATTATTGATTGCCCACCAAGTCTTGGTTTGTTAACTATTAATGCGCTAGTTGCTGCAGATGAATTACTAATTCCAATTCAATGCGAGTACTACTCGCTAGAAGGTTTGAGTCTTTTGCTTCACACAGTTTCATTAATT
>RGYL01000154.1 GCA_010032085.1 Actinomycetota bacterium | reverse complement strand
CTTTTTGAGCATTTGAATCTTCAGTTCTTGCATAATCTTTATGAAGCGGAAGTAGCTCCATTATGAAAACTTTCTTATAGGTGAATTTATGCAGAGAATTAATAAGTTTAGAATCTGGCTCAAGCTTGAAGTAGTTATAGTAAGCAAGCTCATCTGGCAGGGCTCTATCTAAGAAAACTAACTGATCGGGATCTAAACGCTTTTCCAACCTAAGTTGAATATTTAATATCTTATGTTGAAAATTTCTTTGA
Source organism: Actinomycetota bacterium (assembly GCA_010032085.1). Taxonomy (GTDB): domain Bacteria; phylum Actinomycetota; class Actinomycetes; order Nanopelagicales; family Nanopelagicaceae; genus MAG-120802. The sequence continues at coordinate 1,609 of RGYL01000154.1, read as the reverse complement.
TTCTCTCTGACTTGCTCCGTGCTTCTGCCATTGATTCGCTGTAAATCTATGTAATGCCGAGCAACTTCGATTGTAGTTTTATACCCTAGATCTTGTAACAAATTAACGGTTGTAGTTTTACCAGAGCTAGGTCCGCCCGTAATTACATACCATTTTGTGTGAATTGTTTGCTTACTCAAATTAGCTTAACATTTTCTTGAATAGTCCTCGAATCTTCTAAATATGAAAATCAGTCTACTGCAAGGTTTAAACCATAATAAGCCAAAGCAAGTAAGATGATGTGGTGATGAATCCAAAGACTAGTTGGATATTGTTTATTTCTACTGGAATTACCTTATTTCTAGGATTTAATGCAAATAATATTTGGATTATCGGTGGATTGCTTGGATTAATTCCAGCAATAACTTGGGTCATAAATGATCTTCGGGCAAAAACATTTGGATCAGATATTTTGGCAGTTTTAGCATTAGTTGGAACACTTTTAACTGATGAGTTATTTGCAGCCTCTGTAATCGCTTTTATGTTAGCAAGTGGCAGAATTTTAGAATCATGGGCTCAAGTACGAGCAGAAAAGCAATTGAAATCCTTAATTGAAAGAGTTCCTAGAGTCACAAATAGAGTTTTAATTACCGGCAAGATTGAAGAGGTTGAGTTAAATCAAATAGTAATTGGCGATCGACTTTTAGTTAGATCTGGTGAAATTGTTCCAACTAACGGCCAATTAACTCAAGCTGCCACACTCGATGAGTCTGCCTTAACCGGAGAGCCACTTCCTGTTAATAGAGCAGAAGCAGAGATAATAAATAGTGGCATTGTTAATGCTGGAGCACCTTTTGAATTTATTGCTACTACAACCTCAGAGCAAAGCACTTACTCATCCATTATTCGTTTAGTAAAAACTGCCCATGATAAGAATTCACCCAGCATAAGAATTGCCAATAAATGGGCAATTAAATTTGTGCCAATTGCTTTGATTATGGCTGGAGCAGCTTGGCTTCTGACGGGTGAGGTTGAACGCGCGGTAGCAGTTTTAGTTACAGCTACCCCATGTCCATTGATATTGGCAGTTCCGATAGCGATTGTCTCTGGGTTATCGCAATCTGCTAAAAATGGAGTGATTATTAAAGGTGGAGCGATTTTAGAGTTACTCGGTAGAACTGAAGTTGTACTTCTTGATAAGACTGGGACACTCACGCATGGTGGGCCTGTGGTTAGTCAAATTCAATCAGCAAATGGATTTTCTTCCGATGAAATTCTCCAGCTTGCAGCTTCAGTAGATCAATATTCGACTCATATTATTGCAAAAACTCTTGTTAGTACGGCAAAGTTAAAAAGTATTGAGCTGTTAAAAATAAATGAAGTAAATGAAATTGCTGGACATAGGATTGAGGGCAAGTATAAAGATGAAATTATTAAAGTTGGCCAATTAGTTGGTGATAAGCCTAATTGGCTTACTTTAGATTTTCCGCTAATTGTAGCTATCTATAAGTCAAATGAATTAATTGGTGCAATTGGATTACAAGATGAGATTAGATCAGAGTCAAAGAAATTGATTTCAGATTTAAAAGCAGTAGGCGTTAAATATGTTGCTTTAGTCACTGGTGATAAG
>RGYL01000153.1 GCA_010032085.1 Actinomycetota bacterium | reverse complement strand
CAGGTCTATGTAAGGAAATTTTAAATAAGTAACTTTAACAGAATTAGGATCTATTTTGATGCCTCCTCTGGGTTCAAATGCGATCTTCAAATCAAAAGGAGTTTTTATCTCGGCCTTTACTTCTGCAATATTTACATCGGGTGATATAACTTTAATGCCTGGACCTCTGGAAATTCCTCTAGTTTTAAGTTCTCCTTTTGCATTGGGAAGTTGGGCTTCTTTTGGTGTAATTAATTCTTTAATAACTGTTTTAAAGTCTTTAGAAATTACGGAGTTTTCAAAACATAATAAAAAAATAATCGTTAAAAATAAATTTAGTATTTTTTTCATTTTATTTCCTATTTTCATTAATCCCCCACCATAACAAATGGTGCCCAAAATAATGGGTGACTATAAAAGTAACTTACTACGTTTGTATTTCCAATTCTAGCTGCTCCTTTATCTGCAATATTAAGCATTGCCTGTTTTAAGGCTTCTGGTTTTGATATTTTTTCTTGATTATTATGTCTTTTAAATAGATCAACCATAAGTTCTCTAGAAGAAACTGTGTCAACAGGCCAATTTGAAACAAGTAAAGCTCGTGCACCAGCATAAAAGAAAGCTCTTCCAAGTCCTGAAACTGCTTCAGAACTATTATCGCTAGATGCGGTATTACAAGCTGATAAAACAACCCAATCTGCATTTAATTTTAGTTCTAAAATTTTATCCATAGTTAATAATCCATCGCTATCTTTTTCTCCTGTAACGTCTGGTGATGATAGTGCCAAAGCAGGTTGGGTTAAGCCATTTAATTCTCCTGGAACAAGACCATGCGTTGAAAACATAATAATATTTTTCTTAGAAAAATCTGTTTCTAAAACTTTTTTTACACTTGCATGTTGATTTAAATATATATCCTCAGGTTTTGCATTTAAAACTTTTGCTATTTCATTAACCTCAATGCTTGTATCTGGTAAACCAGGTAAAAGTGCTAACTCAGCTGAACTTACATTTGAAGTTTTTGGCACACTTCTTAAATTAAGGGGCTTGCCTCGAGTATTAACTACTTGAGCAGTTTCAATTTTTGCTAATGCATTATTTGCCTGTGCTTTGCTAAAATAAGGATCTGCAAATGCAATAAAGCTTTGAGCGTCATTTCTTTCAATCTTTACACCCCTTAGTGCAGCAAGTGCATTAACAGATGGTAATTGAGAAATTGCAATCTTTCTAATTAACCATGGTGCATTTTGATAATCTTTTAAAGCAGTAGAACCTTTAGGTGGCTGGTTAATTTTTTCTGTTAATAACACTGATATAGGAATTTGCGCTAAAGACTCGTGCGGTACTGAGATTAATAAATTTTTACCAGACAAACTTTGCTCGATAGGCTTTATAATTTGAGAATATAATTTATTTGAAAGAATAACATCGAATGGGGGGATATCTTCAACACTTGATACTCCTGGATCTAAAGCTTTGCGTAAAATTTTTACATCCCGTGAAATATCTTTTTTTGTTAGATTGATATTTGCAAAATTACTTAATCCGTTTTGGTGGATTGCCCAAACAAAACTTTGTCTTTCACCAAAATACCATGTTACCAAAACTTCATTTTGATTTAAAATTTTTGCGGTTTTTTCAATTGTAATAGGTTTTGGTTCGACTAAATCAAAATATTCTGGATATTTATTTTCGATATCTTTTTTAACAGAATCTCTTTCGGATCTGGCGTTTGATATATCATTTCTAATTTTCTCCTGAGTTGAAGAGGATCCGCCTGCTTGGGAAATATTTAAAAGTAATTCATTTAAAGAGTTAATTTTTCTTTGAAGATCTTGCTCACTTCTTGCAAGTTCTGCTAATCTTTTATCCTTAAAACTT
>RGYL01000152.1 GCA_010032085.1 Actinomycetota bacterium | reverse complement strand
TCACTTAAGCGCGATGCGAAATGGATATCCAACGAGTCAAAGCGCTTTTCAGGCATGATGTCCCAATGACTAGTGCTCTATTAGCCGACCTCCAATGGCGAAAGTCGCTTGCTCAAACAACTGATCGAGGAGAGTTAGAGAAGTTTCTTAACTCGGGTAGTCGCTCGCTATATATAGGTTTTGATCCAACCGCACCAAGTCTTCACCTTGGCAATCTTGCTGTCCTAACTGTCTTAAGGCGTTTCCAGTTAGCCGGCCATAAACCGATTGCATTAGTTGGTGGAGCAACCGGACTTGTCGGAGATCCAAGTGGGCGAAATAGCGAGCGAACTTTAAATGAGGTTGAAGTGGTCGCCGATTGGGTTGAGCGGATAAGGAAACAGCTAGAGGGATTCCTCGATTTCAAGGGTAAAAACGCTGCGGTTATGGCCAATAATCTCGATTGGACTGCGCCCGTATCTGCGATTTCATTCCTGCGCGATATTGGTAAGCATTTCTCGGTAAATCAAATGCTCGCTAAAGAATCAGTATCAGCGCGACTTGAAGCAGGGGGCATTTCTTATACGGAATTTTCCTATCAAGTCCTACAAGCTTTCGACTTTCTTGAATTGTTCCGCCGAAATGAGTGTGCGCTCCAAGTTGGCGGCAGTGATCAATGGGGAAACATCGTCGCCGGGGTAGATCTCATAAGAAGAGTAGAAGGTAAGAGTGCGCATGCCTTAACAATTCCTTTAATGACTAAAGCTGATGGAACTAAATTTGGTAAAACGGCAAGTGGAGCGGTCTGGCTAGATCCAAAGATGACCTCACCTTATGCCTTCTTCCAATTCTTTCTGAACTCAGATGATCGAGATGTCGAACAATTACTGCGAAGCTTCTCTTTCAAAAGTCACGAAGAACTTGATGCGCTCTTTGAGTCTCTCCGTACAAATCCAGGAGCGCGTGAAGCGCATAGGGCTCTAGCGCGAGAGATCACAACCTTGATTCATGGAGAGAGTGAGACTAAAAATGTCGAAGCAGCTGCAAAGGCGCTCTTTGGCCAGGGTGAATTGAAAGATCTCGATCTCACGACTCTTGCCGGCGCGCTTAGTGAACTTCCGAAAACAACAGTCGCTAAAGGGACAACAATTCCAACCTGGGTTGATCTGATCGTTGCAACTGGTTTAGTTGAATCAAAATCAGCAGCCCGCAGAATTGTTAAAGAGGGCGGGGCATATTTAAATAACACGAAGATTTCTGGCGAAGACTTCGCGCCGGATTCGAAAGATTTATTGCACGGACGCTTCTTAGTTCTCCGTAAAGGAAAACGAGATTTAGCAGCTGTTGAGATTGAGTAGCAGGGCGGAAAAGGCCTAAGAAATAGGGGTTTTGTCCTAATTTGCCACCCCTGTTGTGAGGGGCTACCCTTAGGACCTCGCTACGAAATCGGACTTCAACACCAGGCCGAGTAGCCGAGCAAGAACTTCCCTGAAGCCAAAAACCTTGATTTATAAGGGTTTTCGCGCCCTCTAACTTCGATTAGAGCGCAGCGATTTGACCTAAATGCGATCTCGGCCTAGGTTTCTCCTTCTGCCCTCAAAAGGGGTGGAAATACGTCGTGCCCTGCTAATGGTCGTAAGGCCAAGAATCGGTGCGCACCCGTACCTTGAGAACTCAACAGCGTGCCAAAGTCAATGCCAATTACCTCGATGAGGTATGGCTTAATTGCCATGCCCGTCGAATCCTTTGTAAAAATCAATTGGTCAAAGACAATAAATAACGACAGTTGTTTATGTTCTTTTGCCGGAATCAACGTTTCGTTGAATCAAAATTCAATGGAGAGTTTGATCCTGGCTCAGGACGAACGCTGGCGGCGTGCTTAACACATGCAAGTCGAACG
>RGYL01000151.1 GCA_010032085.1 Actinomycetota bacterium | reverse complement strand
TGAACCGAGAAATCCAGCGCCGCCTGTTACGAGAATTCGCATTGGAGAAATTTACCCTTAAATCTCTACGCCGATATATTTTGTCTGCAAGAACTCATGGATACCATCAAATCCACCCTCGCGACCAAGGCCGCTCTGTTTATTTCCGCCAAATGGAGCTGCTGGATCAGAAATCATGCCGCGATTAATTGCAACCATTCCTGAGTCAATCGCTTCGGCTACTCGAATCGCTCGACCAAGTTCTCCTGAATAGACATAACTGATTAATCCAAAATCGGAGTCGTTGGCGAGTGCAATTGCCTCTGCGTCGTTTTCAAAAGTAACTATCGGTGCAACAGGTCCAAAGACCTCATGTTTCAGAATTTCGTTATCTCGATCTACTGTAAGAACAGTTGGTGGATAGAAGGCACCTTTACCCTCGGGCAAAATCCCCCCAGTCTCAACTTTCGCTCCAGTCCTTACAGAAACTTCTACTAATTTAGCAATTTTGTCGCGCTCTTTTTTTGAAACGCTTGCCCCAAGCTGAGCTCCAGCTTCGCGCCCCGGCGCCATGCGAAGTTCTGACATCGCTTTCGCAAACTTATTAGTGAATTCAGCTGCAATGCTCTTATGAACGTAGATTCGATTTGCAGCGGTACAGGCAGCGCCACCATTTCTCATTTTGGCAAGCATCAAGCCTTTTACGGCTTCGTCGATATTTGCATCTTCCAGTACTACGAAGGGAGCGTTTCCTCCGAGTTCCATTGAGCACCGGATAACACGATCCGAGGCTTCTTTGAGAAGGATTCTTCCTACTTCGGTAGACCCCGTGAAAGATAGATTCATAACTCGTGGGTCATGGAGCATTCGGCTCACCATCGGGCCAGCAGGAGTCGGCATCACGACATTCACAACACCCTTAGGAACGCCGGCTCGCTCAAGGATGTCAACGATTGCAAGGGCAGTTAATGGAGTCTCGATCGCTGGTTTGAGAATTACTGTGCACCCGGCACCAATTGCTGGGCCAATCTTTCGCGTTGCCATTCCGGCTGGAAAATTCCAAGGCGTAATTAGGAGTGAAACGCCGATTGGTTGATGCGTTACAAGGATTCTCTTATCTCCACTTGGGGCTTTGCGAAAATCACCTTGCACTCGAACGGTCTCCTCAGAGAACCACCGGAAGAATTCTGCGGCATAGAGAATCTCACCCTTTGCATCGGTCAGAACTTTCCCATTTTCGCGCGAGACTAACTCGGCAAGTTGGTCAGCCTCAGAGACCATGATTTCAAAAGCTTTACGTAGTATCTCCGCGCGATATCGCGGCGCAGTCTTAGACCACTCGGGAAAAGCTCTAAAAGCAGCATCAACTGCAGCATCGCACTCTTTCTCCCCTGCAATTTGTATTTCAGCAATTATTGAGTCATCACTTGGGTCATAAACGGGTTGAGTCTTAATTCCTTTAACCCACTTGCCATCGATATACAGATCGGTTTTTAGCTGCATACGGCAGAGCATACGCGTGAAATCAAGGGGCGTAGAATGAGGCACTACCGTGGCTAAATCGTGGACAGATAATGCACCTTCTCCCAAGGCGCTTGCAGAGCACACTCACCTTCGCGATCCACTCCTTTATCGAATAAAGAAATTTGTACTTGGCTCACCACTTAACCGCCACTCTCTAGGCCACCAAAGATTAAAAAAGCGATATGCCCTAGGCGTCTTGTCTTCCGATCCAATCTCATCTTCTGCTTATGGAACTGAACAAATTTTGGTGGGCTTGATTCCTGTCTTTGGTTTGATGGCATTTTCACTCTTGATGCCGATGACATTTGTGGTCTTGGTGATTCTTGTGATTATTACCCTCTCTTATCGAAATGTAATCTCAACATATGTGCACTTTGGAGGTGCATA
>RGYL01000016.1 GCA_010032085.1 Actinomycetota bacterium | reverse complement strand
GAGCCAGCCCGCGATTTACTCTTGACCGCAATTAAAAATAAGAAATCTGTTATTACCGCCAACAAGGCGCTTTTGGCCAAACATGGCGCAGAACTATTTGAAGCCGCTGCTAAGAGTGGCGTTGATTTGTACTACGAAGCTGCGGTTGGCGGTGCGATTCCAATTCTTCGACCACTTCGCGAATCAATTGTCGGTGATCATGTTCATCGAGTAATGGGAATAGTAAATGGAACAACAAATTACATACTCACAAAGATGGATGAAGCAGGAAGTGATTTTGCAACTGCTCTTAAGGAAGCACAGAAATTAGGATTTGCCGAAGCTGATCCGACTGCTGATGTCGAGGGACATGATGCTGCCGCCAAAGCGGCAATTCTTGCTGGGCTCGCTTTTCACACTCGGATAAACATCGATCAAGTAAGTAGTGAAGGAATCACAAAGATCTCTGCTCGCGATATTCAAGTAGCCCGGGATATAGATCATGTAATCAAATTGCTTGCAATTGCAGAGTTGACCGCCTCCGGTGAGATTAGTGTGCGCGTCCAGCCCACACTTTTGCCGCGACAACATCCGCTCGCGGCGGTGCGCAATGCCTTCAATGCAATATTTGTTGAAGCGGAGTCGGCCGGCGAGTTGATGTTCTACGGTAGGGGCGCCGGCGGCGCACCTACGGCAAGCGCTGTTCTTGGAGATCTGATTGCTATCGCTCGAAACATGACAAGAGGTGGTAGCGGGCACGGTGAGAGTGATTACGCGGAATTGAAATTAGCCGATCGCGGCAGCGTTTTAACCCGTTATTTAATCCGTCTTGATGTCAATGATCGCCCCGGAGTACTTGCTTCAGTTGCTCAAATCTTTGCTACAAATAAAGTTTCGATTGAAACCGTCCGCCAATCTGGCCGGGGAGATTCGGCCGAATTAATCGTTATGACACATAGTGCAACGGAAGGTGCGCTAAGCGCAACTGTTATGGCGCTCTCCAAGAGCGATGCAGTCAAGAGCGTAGAGAGCGTCCTTCGAGTTGAAGGTGCGCGGGCGTGAAATTCTTTAGCAAGAAGGGTGCGCACCAATGGCGCGGTGTAATTGAAGAGTATCGCCACAGACTTCCAGTTTCGAAAAAAACTCCAGTTGTAACTCTTAACGAAGGTGGCACACCTCTTATTTATGCCTGTGTGATCTCGGAGATGCTAGAGAATCAAGTCTGGTTGAAATTTGAGGGTGCAAATCCCACGGGATCATTTAAAGATCGCGGTATGACTATGGCGATTTCAAAGGCAGCAGAAGAGGGTGCAAAGGCGGTCATTTGTGCATCAACGGGAAATACCAGCGCGAGCGCTGCAGCATATGCAACTAAAGCTGGCATGACTCCGGTTGTTCTTGTCCCACAAGGAAAAATTGCGATGGGTAAGTTAGCGCAAGCGATTGCACATGGCTCAAAACTTCTCCAAGTCGATGGAAATTTTGATGATTGCTTGACTCTTGCTCGTGAACTTTCCGAGAAATATCCCGTCTCGCTAGTGAATTCAGTTAATCCATTCCGAATCGAAGGGCAAAAGACGGCATCATTTGAAGTAGTTGATGCGCTGGGATTTGCTCCAGATATTCACGCTCTGCCCGTTGGTAACGCTGGAAATATCACGGCTTATTGGAAGGGATATGTCGAGTACGAAAAAGACGGAATGGCTAAGAGCCGACCTTCGATGTGGGGATTTCAAGCAGAGGGCGCTGCCCCAATCGTGCGCGGCGAGCCAGTAAAAAATCCCGAGACGATCGCAACCGCGATTCGCATTGGTAATCCCGCGTCCTGGCAACAAGCTTTAGCGGCACGGAATGAATCAAATGGCGTAATAGATATGGTCTCGGATGAGGAGATTTTGAGCGCATATCGATTAGTCGCAGCAAAAGAGGGAATTTTCGTTGAACCATCCAGCGCCGCAGGTATAGCGGGATTAATCAAATACAAGAGTGCGAAGAAGCTACCCACAAATAAACGGATTGTTATCACCGTGACTGGCAATGGTTTAAAGGATGTCCAATGGGTTTTGGATGGAGCTCCTGCTCCAACAGTTATCCCAGTCGACGTTAAGCGCGCCGCCGAAGTGATTGGATTGGCCTAATCATGGCGCGGGGATTTAAAGATCGACTCACATATAAAGCCACACCAATTCAAGTTAGCGTCCCAGCATCATCTGCAAATCTCGGCCCAGGATTTGATGCACTCGGTTTAGCACTTGAGATTAGAGATATCTATGTCGCACAGATTCTTGATGAGGAACTTTTTGATGTAGATGTGACCGGTGAGGGCGCGGAGGAAGTTAAGAAAGATGGTAAGCATCTTGTAATCAAAGCAATGATGCGTGGTTTCGAGTTTATGGGTGGCAAGCCAAGAGGTATTGCACTTCGAGCTCTAAATCAGATTCCCCATGGCCGAGGATTGGGTTCATCAGCAGCTGCAATAGTTGGCGGACTTTACTTAGCGCGCAGCCTTGTCCTATCAGGATCTACTTTGATGACCGATGAAGATTTAATCGCGCTCGCAACTGATCTTGAAGGACATCCTGACAATGTTTCGGCGGCAGCACTTGGTGGCGCAACCATTTCTTGGATCGAGAGTCGAGTAGGAGTTCCAACTGGATGCGCTGCCCGGATAAGCGTTGACCAATCAATTCGCGCATTACTCCTAATCCCAAACTCACAATTATCAACGGGCAAAGCGCGAAAAATGTTGCCAGAGAGCATCCCACATAGCGAAGCCACAATTAATTCAGGAAGAGCAGCGCTATTAGTTCACGCACTGACATCGCGTCCAGACCTTTTATTCGCAGCGACGGAAGATCATCTTCATCAAAAATATCGCCGTGACGGAATGCCTAAATCAGTGGATTTGGTCAATAAATTAAGGGCAGCCGGGGTCGCTGCCATGATTTCGGGGGCCGGACCAACAGTTCTAGTCCTACATAACAGCACTAGCGCTGAACATGATGACATTGTTAAAAGTGCCGGGGATTCTTTCCGCGCTCTCGATGTCGAGCTCTCGCCCATGGGGGTCGAGGTCTCAAACGCTTGATTTAGCAGGGCAAATCTTCGATTTGTGAGTTACTAGGCCCGGCTGATACATTTCTCATCGTTCGGCGGTAATCGAGCCGAGTCTCTGAAAAAAATCTGATTCTTGCAAGGCAAATTTCTTAACAATTCCTCGCGAGACCCCCTCAGGTGAAATCTAAAAACTACCCGCCTAAACGGCAGAAAAGAAAGAAAGTTAAATGGCAGAAACCAGCACACGTGCTCGGCGAGATTCTGGCGACCTATCTGCGTTGCTACTCCCAGAGCTAAAAAAGATCGCAGCAAACCTCGGCATCGAGGGAGCGAGCGATATGAAAAAGCCCGACCTAATTCAAGCGATCTCCGATCTTCAAGCGGCTAACCGTGAAGCGGCTCGTCTTGAGCGTGAAGCGCGTCGTAATGCTCGAATGCAGCGTCGCAATCGCTACTCCGAAGATGATGAGAGCCAAGGCGGCGAAGGTGAGAGCGAAGCTTCGGATGATTCCGATAGCCAGATGGAAAGTGAAACTTCTGAAAGTTCTAATTCAAATTCAGGATCAAATTATTCAAATTCAAATAATTATGAGAGTGGACGCGATGATCGTGGCTTCCGTCGGGATCGCCATAGAGATCGCGGAGATCGCGACCGGGATCGCGGACGCGATCGTCACCGCGATCGAGGCAGAGATCGCGAACGCGAAATCACAATTTCTGAGGATGATGTCTTGCTACCAGTTGGTGGCCTCCTGGATATTCTCGAAAACTACGCCTTTATCCGTACCGGCGGTTATCTACCCGGCCCAAATGATGTCTATGTATCACTTCATCAAGTTCGCCGATATGGCCTACGCAAAGGTGATGTTGTAACTGGCCAAGTTCGCCAACCTCGTGAAGGCGAGCGGCGCGAGAAATTCAATGCCTTAGTTCGCGTCGATACCGTAAATGGAATGGATCCAGAAACATCAAAAGATCGCGTTGAGTTTGCCAAGTTGGTTCCACTCTATCCACAAGAGCGCCTCCGCCTTGAAACCGAACCAAATGTTCTGACTACTCGCGTTATTGATTTGATTTCACCGATTGGTAAGGGTCAACGCGGACTTATTGTTTCGCCGCCGAAGGCTGGAAAAACAATGGTTCTGCAATCCATCGCAAATGCGATCACGAAGAACAACCCAGAGTGTCATCTGATGGTGGTCCTTGTTGATGAGCGCCCTGAGGAAGTTACCGATATGCAGCGCTCCGTTAAAGGTGAAGTTATTGCTTCAACATTTGATCGTCCCGCAGATGATCACACCTCCGTTGCAGAACTTGCGATTGAGAGAGCAAAGCGCCTGGTTGAACTTGGACACGATGTTGTTGTCCTGCTTGATTCGATTACTCGCCTTGGTCGCGCCTACAACATCGCAGCTCCAGCATCCGGTCGAATTCTTTCCGGTGGTGTTGATTCAGCAGCTCTATATCCACCCAAGAAATTCTTTGGCGCCGCTAGAAATATTGAAGATGGCGGTTCGCTAACAATTCTTGCTACCGCTCTAGTTGAGACTGGTTCAAAGATGGATGAAGTTATCTTTGAAGAGTTTAAGGGAACTGGAAATATGGAGTTGAAGCTTGATCGTAAATTTGCAGATAAGCGAATCTTCCCAGCCGTTGATGTTGATGCTTCGGGAACTCGTAAGGAAGAAATCCTTATGGGACCAGAAGAATTAAATATCGTATGGAAATTGCGACGAGTGCTTCATGCCCTTGATTCTCAGCAAGCCCTCGAACTTCTCCTTGAGAAGATGAAGGGCACTAAATCCAATGTCGAGTTCCTCATGCAGGTTCAGAAAACTACGGTTGGGCCCGACCAAAGCGGGAATTAGCCCTTTAGCGCTAGCCCGGGTAACCTACGCATCCGCTGGTTCACCAAACTCCTAATCGAGATTGGACCCAGCAACTTAAGGAGAGAAAATGAAGAACGATATTCATCCAAATTATGGCGAGACCACTGTTACATGTGGTTGCGGCGAGACCTTTAAGACTCGCTCCACTATCGAGACCGGCTCACTCTTTGTTGAAGTCTGCTCGGTCTGCCATCCCTTCTACACTGGAAAGCAGCGCATCCTAGATACTGGTGGACGCGTAGCGAAGTTCCAAGAGCGTATTCAGAAGGCAAAGCCAAACAAGAAGTAGCTTTCGTTAGAGAGGCCGCACCCTAAATTTGGGTAGCGGTCTCTTTTCTTTATCCGCACCAGAAAAGTAGAGAGGAGTTGAGAGATGAAGAAGCCCGAAGGCGATCGGTTTGCCTCGATGCCTGAGATATTAAAAGAGTATGAAGCGCTGGAATCCCAGATGGCAGATCCATCTATCCACTCCGACCAAGGAAAAGCGCGCAAACTAGGAAAGCGTTATGCCCAGCTTGGTCCAATCATTGCCGGCTATCGCAACTACAAGAAGTGCGATGAGGATTTAAAGGCTGCACGAGAATTGGCGGGCGTTGATCCCGAATTTGCAAGTGAGATTCCGGCGATGGAGGCAGCGCTCAATAGCGCGGGTGAGATTCTCGAGGAGTTATTACTACCTCGTGATCCAAATGATGATCGAGATGTTATTTTGGAAATTAAAGCTGGCGCTGGCGGTGATGAGTCGGCGCTCTTCGCCGGAGATTTACTGCGTATGTATTTGCGCTATGCCGAAAAGCAAGGTTGGAAGACTGAGATTATCGATGCAACAGAGAGTGATCTCGGTGGTTATAAAGATGTATCGGTTGCCGTTAAGTCGCGCGGTAATGCGGAACCGGGAAGTGCGCCTTTTGCAAAATTGAAGTTTGAAGGTGGAGTTCACCGAGTCCAACGCGTTCCTGAGACTGAATCACAGGGGCGAATTCACACTTCAGCCGCTGGAGTTTTAGTTCTTCCCGAAGCGGAGGAAATTGATGTTCAAGTGAATATGAATGAACTTCGAATTGATGTTTATCGTTCATCTGGACCGGGTGGCCAGAGCGTGAATACAACCGATTCAGCTGTGCGAATTACCCATCTGCCTACCGGAATCGTGGTCTCTTGCCAGAATGAGAAGAGCCAATTACAGAATAAAGAGTCGGCGCTTCGCATTTTGCGCGCTCGCCTACTTGCCGCCGCCCAAGAAGCGGCCGATGCGGAAGCTGCAGCTACTAGAAAATCACAGGTAAGAACTGTAGATCGCTCTGAGCGAATTCGAACCTATAACTTCCCAGAAAATCGGTTAACTGATCATCGCGTTAACTTCAAAGCAAATAATCTAGATGCGGTTATTAATGGCGAATTGGATGATGTGATCAAATCTCTTCTTGATGCCGATAAGGCTGAGAAGTTGGCAGCTGCGGAGGCATAACCCATGCTTAAGGAGAGATTGCGAGCAGCGCGCAACGAACTTTCAGAAGTTTCCATCTCTGAAGTTGATGCGGAATTGTTGGCTGCTTTTGTCCTTGGAGTGGGCCGGATGGAGTTGCACGCTAAAGAGTTCAGCTTTACTAGCGAGCAAGAGGAAGAATTTTTGAACTTACTTGCGATGCGAAAATCTGGAAAGCCGTTGCAATACATAACAGGCGAGGCGCACTTTCGATATCTAACTTTTGAAGTCGGGCCCGGGGTATTAATCCCAAGACCAGAAACCGAATTACTAGTTGATGCAGCTTTAGTTGAAATCGAGCGAATCCAATCTGGGCCGAATTGGCGAAACAATGCGCGAACTTCCGTTGTGGATCTAGGCGCCGGAAGTGGAGCTATTGCTATCTCAATTGCCGATGAGGCAAAGCGTCGCGGGATGCCGGTACAAGTCGTTGCAGTCGAGCGAGAAGCAGGCGCGATTACTTGGCTAGAGCGAAATATCGCTAAACATGATGTTGATGTGCGAGTTATAAAGAGTGATGTAGCTACAGCGCTAATTGATGTTAAGTGTGATTTAGTTGTGGCGAATCCACCTTATATTCCGGAGGGAGCCGAGTTACCGCGCGAGGTGGTTAGTTTTGAGCCGCGTAGCGCGCTCTACGGGGGGATTGCCGGGTTAGAGGAGCCCGCAAGATTTATTGAGACTGCCACTCGAATTTTGAAAGCTGGTGGAATGTTCTTAATTGAGCATCATGAAAGCCAAGCAGAAGCGATCGCCTCAATACTGCGCTCCGACTTCACTGAAATTTCTAATTTCTTAGATCTTAATGAACGGCCGCGCTGGATTAGCGCGCGAAAGGTTAGCTAGATGGCGGAGCGAATAGAGATATCCGATTCTCAAGATGTAAATTTTGAAACAAATGTAGCGCGGGCGGTCGATGCGCTCCGTGAAGGCAGATTAATAATTGCTCCGGCTGAACATGCATACGTTTTTGTCGCCGATGCATTTAATCACGGCGCTGTTAAGAAGATGCACATACTTCGTGGTGATACACTTGGAGTTGCCGCGCAGGTAATAGTTGGCGATGTAAAAACTGCAACAGGTATCACACATGAATTTGGTCCAACAATTACAAGTATTTGTGAGAAATTCTGGCCGGGGTTATTAACAGTAAATATTGCGCCGGCACAAGGTTTAGTTTGGGATCTTGGAGATGCGAGATCTTTAGATGAGATTGCGATTCGAGTTCCCTCAGCAAAATTCCTTCGTGCGGTATCACTTAGCGCTGGACCGTTGGCAATTGCTGCTGCAACGCGCGCCGGTCAAGCAGCAAAGCGAAAAGGCTCTTTATTTCCGGCCCTAGATGCGGATTATGCATTTTTCTTTGATGCTGGAGAATTGCCGGAAGGCCTGTTGAGCACTGTTATTTCTGTGAAATCAGATGGGGTAACGCTTAAGCGCGCGGGAGCAATATCACTCGCCGATTTACGCACGGTCACCCCGAATATTGCCGTCCCCGCCTAGGATTCACGTATGTCGCAATTCTTCGGCGCAGATTTTGAGCAATTACAGGCGCAAGATCCCGATATCGCAGCAATCCTTCTCTCTGAGTTAGAGCGCCAGCGGAAAAACATCCAGTTAATTGCAAGTGAGAATTTCACTTCTCCTGCAGTCTTAGCTGCTCTAGGTTCTACGCTTTCAAATAAATATGCAGAGGGTTATCCTGGCAAGCGATATTACGGTGGTTGTGAAGAAGTCGATAAGGCTGAAGTAATTGGAATCCAGCGGGCTAAGGAATTATTCGGAGCCGAACATGCGAACCTACAGCCACACTCGGGTGCGAGTGCGAATGTTGCGGTCTACCAAGCATTTACAAAACCGGGCGATACCGTCCTTGCAATGTCGCTTCCTCATGGCGGACACCTTACTCATGGCTCGAAAGTTAATTTTTCGGGTAAGTGGTTCAATGTTGAGTCTTATGGCGTTCGCCAAGATAACGAGTTAATCGATTACGACGAGTTACTTGAAATTGCAAAACGCGTTCGCCCAAAGATGATTTGTTCAGGTGCAACGGCTTACCCACGGTTGATTAATTTCCAGCGGATTCGTGAAATCTGTGATGAGGTCGGTGCCATCATGTGGGTGGATGCCGCCCACTTCATCGGATTAGTCGCAGGTAAAGCAATCCCATCCCCAGTCCCATTTGCCGATGTCGTCTCATTCACCACTCATAAAGTTTTGCGCGGCCCACGAGGCGGAATGATTCTCTCTAAAGAGGCGCACGCAGCCGCAATTGATAAGGCGATCTTTCCGGGAATGCAGGGTGGGCCGATCATGAGCGCTGTTGCAGCAAAAGCGGTTGCGCTTAAAGAGTGCCAACAAAGCTCTTACCAGGCATACGCAAAACAGGTAATTGTGAATGCCCAAGCTCTCGCGAATGCACTTGAGAGCGAAGGAATGCGCGCGGTCTCTGGAGGAACCGATACGCACCTTGCGCTAATTGATATTAGGAAGACTGGAATCAACGGAAAAGTTGCCGATGAACGTTGCGGTAGATCTGGAATAACTTTAAATAAGAATGCCATCCCATTTGATCCAGAAAGCCCCGCTGTTACAAGTGGCATAAGAGTCGGAACTCCAGCCGTTACTACTCAAGGCATGAAGGCAAGTGATATGCCACAAATTGCCTCACTCATTGCGCGGGCGATTAGAGATGGCGCAGATGAGGCAAAGGCTGCGCAGATTCGAAGTGAGGTGCACGCTCTCACCGCGAAGTTCCCGGTCTATCCACGCTAATGCGCGAATATTCGTTAACACTCCTTATTGCAGCTGCCCTTACCTACATGCTCACCCCACTTGTGCAGCGTTTGGCGCTCAAATATCGCGCGGTCGCCCAGGTAAGAGATCGCGACATACATACGGAAGCGACCGCAAGGTGGGGCGGTATCGCAATGTGGCTTTCCATGGGTCTCACCTTGTTGGCCGTTCAAAATCTTGAGCTAGTTGGTAAGTCTTATAGTCGAGAACTTTTAGGAATCTTTCTTGCAGCAAGTTTTGTACTTTTTATTGGAATCTTGGATGATCGATTTGAGCTAGATGCAATCACAAAACTAGCCGGACAGGGATTAGCCGCCGGAATACTTCTACTTTTTGGTATCCAACTTCTCTGGCTTCCGATAAATGGAATATTGATTTTGCCGGCAAACATCGGACAACTTTTAACAGTTTTAGTTGTCATGATCATCATAAATGCCGTCAATTTCGTTGATGGTTTAGATGGATTAGCTGCTGGCATTGTTGCAATATCAGCCGCTTCATTCTTTGGATTCGCCTACCTACTTGCAGTAGAAAATGGCTTTAGTCGCGCTGGCGCGCCTTCCCTCGCCACAGCCATTGTGATTGGACTATGCCTCGGATTTCTTCCCCACAATATTTATCCGGCCCGGATATTTATGGGGGATTCGGGTTCGATGTTCCTCGGCTTATTGCTTGCCGCTTCTGCGATAACACTGATGGGCCAGATTGATGCAAATGCAGTATTTTCAGAGGAGATAGGCCCTGCGCTCTTGCCGCTACTTTTACCTTTTGCTGTTCTTGCCGTTCCATTGTTGGACTTTGTGCTGGCGATTTTGCGGAGAATAAGGCGAGGAAAGTCGCCATTCGCACCAGATAAAGAGCATCTTCATCACAAGTTGATGAAGTACGGAAATTCACAACAGCGCACAGCAGTGATCCTCTATCTCGCAACTTCGATGTTGGCAATTCCGGCAATGCTCTCGGCTTTCATCCCGTTATGGATAGCCCTGCTTAGCGGGCCATTTTTATTTTTGATTGCAATATCAATTACCAAGCGAAAAATTACTGAGCAAACAATTACTGAACAAAGCCAAAGAATCTGATTATGGATATGGCGAAATCGAATCAAGCAATGTGGCGAGGCGCGGCGATTCCATCAACAATCGCTTCAATCCTGGCGATGATTCTTGCTTGGTTTTTCTCGGGCTTGAGTGGTTTCTTTGGTGCGCTCCTTGCATCTTTCACTGTCGTAATATTTTTTTCAGTCTCATTACTAGTTGCTCGCTTCACCAAAGATGCCCATCCGATTGCAACAATGGCACTTGCGATGTTTTCCTACTTCACCAAACTCTTCATCATGGCTCTCTTCCTAATCGCAGTCACTCGCCTCACCTCTCCGGAAACGGTTGATCGTCGAGTGTTCGGAGTCTGCGCTCTGGTCATCGCCTTCGCCTGGTTGGGCGGTGAAGTGCGTGCTTTCTTGAAGCTACGGCTACAGTTACCCCTACCCGAAAGCAGGAGTTGATGGATAACAGCAAGAATTCCCCCAAGAATGAAGAGAATGCATTTTGGACCATGCTGAAGGCGTCAAAGATGAGGGCTTCAATCCTCCTGACGCTGGTGATTTCAACCTCCCTCCATTTATTGATGGAAACTCATTTGCCACAAAACCAATCTTGCTCGCTTTCTTATCGGTAGCGCTGATCTCAATCTTCTTTATCCTGGCATCAAGGAAATCTGCATTGGTGCCCTCCAAACTTCAATTTGCGGGCGAGAGCATCTATGGATTTGTCCGTAACGATTTAGGAAGAGATGTAATCGGGCACGAGTTCATGCGCTTCGTTCCATATCTCTTCACTCTCTTTACCTTTATTTTGGTGAACAACGTCTTTGGCATCGTCCCGCTAATTCAATTCCCGACCATGTCGCGGGTCTCGTTCCCATATGTACTTGCCGCAATCACATTCTTTGTATTTCACTACATCGGAGTACGCCGACACGGAATAATTTCTTATCTAAAAGGAATCATGTTCATTCCGGGAGTTCCGAAACCTGCTTACATTCTTATTACCCCATTGGAATTGGCAACATACTTCATCGTTCGTCCGATGACACTTAGCCTTCGTCTCTTTGCAAATATGTTCGCGGGCCACCTCTTGCTACTCGTGTTCATCTTGGGCGGCGAGCATCTTCTTGCCGGCGTGGTTGGCCTTAAGTTGGTAAGCCCATTCTCCTTTGTGGTCGCGATCGCGCTGACCTTCTTTGAATTCATGGTCCAATGCCTACAGGCTTACATTTTCACCTTACTGACTGCTCTATATATAACTGGAGCGTTGGCGGATGAGCACTAAAACGAGTTTCCCATTCCAAATGGAATGCGGGATAAAGACGGAAAAGAAAGAAAGGTAAGAAACATGGAAGGCAC
>RGYL01000150.1 GCA_010032085.1 Actinomycetota bacterium | reverse complement strand
TTGTGGATGTTGGTTTAACATGCTACTCAAAACTTGACTGCCGGATCTAGGCAATCCGGTAAGTCAGGAGGATAGGCAGCCGGGCCACGACAAACTTCGGCAAATAGAGAAAGCTGCGGTGCGCTTTGAAGTGCCGAAAAAAGAAATGCAATGATGAGAAGAGCGGGAGCAAAACGATTTTTCATTGAATCTTAGATTTTATTTCGGTCGCGCAGCAATTCTTCCTTAAATCTCTTACCTTTTACGAAGACGAATTCATCTTCATTCATGCGATCCACTTCAGCCTTGGAAGGTGCATAACGAGTATCACGCTCACTTGAATTTAGCGGGTCATAAGGCTTTCCGCTGTAGCCGTAGTACTTCGGATATCCATATTTATAGCCGTATTCATATTCCATAGCATCTTCCGGAATTTTGTTAAGAATCACTCCTAGAACTACTGCTCCAACAGCTCTAATCGCATCGCGGGCGCCTTCGTAATGAGGGATTTTCGTTGTTCCGGCATGCGAAACCAAGATTGCTCCATCGGTTTGAGCCGCAACAATTGCTGCGTCTGTGATGGGAAGAAGGGGCGGGCAATCGATGATTATGTAATCAAATTTCGATTTCAATATCGTCATTAATTCTCTGAAGCGCCCTGATTCCAATAACTCTGCGGGATTTGGTGGAATCCGACCTGAAGTAAGTACTTGAAGGTCAATTTCCGGATGTTTTCGAAGGTGTTTTTTGACATTTATCCAAGTTAGCTTTGTTGGCGAGCTTAAAAGCTCACTTAATCCGATTACTTTTGAAGCAAACTCTAAGTAAATTGGAATCTTGGGCCGGCGTAAATCTGCTTCAACTAATAAGACTTTTTCACCAGATTGACTTAGAGATATTGCAATGTTGATAGCAGATGTAGATTTGCCCTCATTAGGTAAAGCCGAAGATATAACAATGGACTTTGGATTCACTCCTGGGTTTGCATGCTTGAGGTTAGTTCTTAATGTTCGAAACGCCTCGGTTCGAGCGGCGTATCGTCCAATTTGAGTTATGAGTGGCTTCTCGTCAGCATTCAAATCAAAACCAATTGCGGCTAGGAGAGGAATCTCTCCAAGATCATCCTCACTTTTTACCGTGTTATCCAATAACTTCCGTAAGCTAGCAATCCCGAAACCTAGACCAAAGCCGAGCAATAATCCCAACAAATAATTGATGGATTTTTTTGGAGATGAAGGTGCAGTTGGTGGAACGGCAAACTTGGCTATTGACACCTTTATGGGGGATTCAGTATCAATCTCCTGCAGTTCAAGACTCTTCACAGTGATTCCAAATTGTTGAGCAACTGCATTTGCAATGCGTGCTGCTCGTTTAGGATTTGTATCGTTAACAGTCAACGAAATCAAAACCGTGTCTAATGGCGCAGAGGCCGTGATGTTTTTGGAAAGTTCTTCAGCAGTAATTTTTAATTTCAACTCTTTGACGACGGGACCGAGGTTTACTGGGCTATTAATAATCTGTGCATAAGACTTCACCCGCTGTTGCGAGAAGCTAGATCCCGTTAGCAAGGTTGAGATATCAACAGCGGATGCGGGAGTTGAAACGAAGAGTTGTGCCGACGACTTATATGTGGGCGTCATTGACATCGTTACCAAAAAGGAGACAAGCAGGCCACATAGAGTCGTGACGGAAATCAAACGTCTCGACTGCATCAACAATCGCCAGTAGGCGACCAGTTCCACGGGAACCACCTTGCTTGGGGAAGCCTTAAGGGTAATCCCAAACGCCTAATTAAGGCCAAACAGTTCGGCTCAAACTGTCTAGATCTGGCCGTTAATACCCCATTTCACCCCCCTGGATTCAGCTACCCTCGCCGCTAGGGTTTCCCACGTGAAGATTGCGGTCGCATGCCGGCAAAACAAGGCCCGATCTCCCTTCGC
>RGYL01000149.1 GCA_010032085.1 Actinomycetota bacterium | reverse complement strand
GTAAAGTTAAAAAATTAAAAGATGAAGATGAAAATGAAAATATGGATGAAGATGAAAAAGAAGTTGTTTCAATTTTTGGTCAAAAATTAGCTGGACCTGTAAAAGGAGAATTATTTTTAGAACCAGTCGAAAAAAGAAATATGGTTGGATTGCCTGAATTTGGCGGATTTAAAGAATTAAAAGAATACGTTAAACAACAAACACCTAAAGGTTTAGGTATTGGATATTCAGGACCTGATTATGGATTGATGACTGTTAAACCATTATTTCAATCAGAAGATAAAAGACCATTAATTATGGCTGATATAGATAAGGCGTTGCCTAATTCAATGACGACTGTAGAAATTCCTGGTCAAACTGAAATAGAACAATCCATTCAAGAAGATTTACAACAAGCACAAAATCCAGAAGTTGAAATTACACCAACGGAAGATGGAGGTGCAGAAATTTCTTTTGATCCAACTTTAGCAGCTCCAATGGGTGGTCAAGATCATTACGCAAATCTTGCAGAATTTTTAGATGATGATGTTCTTGGATATGTTGGATCTGATCTTCAAGAAAAATACACCGATTATAAAACATCAAGACAAGATTGGGAGATGGCTTACACTCGTGGTTTAGATTTACTTGGATTCAAATACGAAGTTAGAACAGAACCATTTAGAGGAGCATCAGGAGTCACCCATCCAGTATTAGCGGAAGCAGTTACACAATTTCAATCACAAGCTTATAAAGAATTATTACCAGCAGATGGACCAGTGCGAACTCAAATTATTGGTAAAACAGATCGTAATAAAGAAGATCAAGCAATGCGAGTTAAAGAATTTATGAACTATCAAATTATGAATGTTATGAAAGAATACGAACCTGAATTTGATCAGATGTTATTTTATTTACCATTATCAGGTTCAACATTTAAAAAAGTTTATTATGATGCAATGCTTGGAAGAGCGGTGTCTAAATTTATTCCATCGGAAGATTTAATCGTTCCATATTCTGCAACATCACTTGAAGATGCAGACGCAGTAATTCATGTTATAAAAATTTCTGCAAATGATTTACGCAAACAATTGAAGAATCTTCAAGAGAAGTTTTATCTATTAGACGTAATTATAAATCAGATGATCCATTAAAAATTAGAACTAATTATTTTGTACACTTTAAATTTTTACCAGGTTTAGGATTCTATGGTTTTGGATTAATTCACATGATTGGTGGATTATCTAGAACTGCAACTTCTGCATTAAGACAATTATTAGATGCGGGAACTCTTGCTAACTTACCAGCAGGATTTAAAATGCGCGGTATTAGAGTTAGAGATGATGCACAACCAATTCAACCAGGAGAATTTAGAGATGTCGACGCTCCAGGAGGAAATCTTCGTGATGCATTTTTACCTTTACCATTTAAAGGACCCGATCAAACACTTTTACAATTAATGGGTATTGTGGTTGAAGCAGGTCAACGATTCGCGAGCATCGCTGATGCACAAGTGGGTGATATGAACCAACAAGCAGCCGTGGGCACTACTATGGCGCTCTTGGAGCGTGGATCGCGAGTAATGTCTGCAATACATAAAAGAATTTATGGAGCATTAAAAAATGAATTTGAATTATTAGCAAATGTATTTGCTACTTACTTACCACCGGTTTATCCATATGATGTAGTAGGTGGTGAAAGACAAATTAAACAAACTGACTTTGATGATAAAGTAGATATTCTTCCGATTGCAGATCCAAATATATTTTCTCAATCGCAAAGAATTTCTATGGCACAAACTCAATTACAACTTGCACAATCTAATCCACAGATTCACGACATCTATCAAGCATACCGATCTATGTATGAAGCAATGGGTGTAAAAAATATAGATTTAATTCTTCCATCACCAAAACAACCAATGCCGATGGACCCAAGTTT
>RGYL01000148.1 GCA_010032085.1 Actinomycetota bacterium | reverse complement strand
GCATTCCTTGCTTTTGGTGCTTATGCAGCCGCGCTCGCCCAAACATATTGGCAATCTCCTTTCTGGTTCACACTTCTTGTGGCTGTAATGGTCTCTGCTGCCTTTGGTTTTATTTTGGGATTTGCGGCGGGACGATTATCTGGTCCCTATCTCGCGGGAACTACTCTTGCTTTAGCGGTAGGTCTTCCATCCCTCGCTAATCAATTCTCATTTCTCGGTGGCGAAACCGGCCTCGTCTACGATGCTGGATTACCGCCGGAGAGGTTTGGCGAAGAATTCACGCTTTACAAATGGTTCTTCTGGATCGCCGCTTTTGTAGTTTTGATTGCCATGTTCTTACTTAGGAATCTGCTGAACAGTAGATTTGGACGGACTTGGAAATCCCTTAGGGCAAACCCCACCGCAGCTGCCTTATGCGGGGTAAATGTCGCCCAATCCAAGGTCCTGGCCTTCACCATCAGCGCCGGTGTTGCAGGCCTTTCAGGGGCCCTATTGGGGATGATCAGCATTGTCGCCCCGAGCGCCTTCCCGCTCAGCCTCTCCTTCGCCATTATTACCGGGGCGATTCTGGCTGGCGTTACTAGCCTCCTTGGTAGCATGCTTGGCGCTGTAGTTCTCGTGGTGATTCCCGAAATCGCCGATGTGATCTCACATCAACTAGGTGATTCCGAGAAGATCATCACGAACCTGCCTGGCTTCATTGTCAGCGTGCTGTTGATTCTGACAGTCCTCTTCTCGCCGAACGGTCCGGCCGAGGCGATGAGGAAGCGTCGGGAGCAGCATGCGAAGCATTGAGTCCGACAGATAAACAAACCCTCGATGGAAGGAAAGAAATGATCAGCTTACGACGCAAGAAGACAATTCTTGCAGCGGTAGCAGCAACCTCACTCGCACTCGTTGCGAGCTCGGTCCCTGCTAATGCAGAAGTGGGCGTCTCATCAACGGAGATCAAGCTCGGCATAACCGTCCCACAGACTGGTATTGCTGCGCCTGGTTATAACAAGGTCGCTCCAGCGATGAAGGCTTACTTTAATTACATCAATGACAATGGTGGTGTCTACGGTCGCAAGATCAATCTCATCATCAAAGATGACAAGTACATCCCACAAGAGGCAATCAACAAGACCAACGAATTGATCCTTAAAGATAAGGTCTTCGCACTTGTTGGTCAGCTCGGCACCGCAAATCATCTCGCGGTAGCTAGCAAGGTGCGTCTCGCTTCTCGCAACATCCCTTCGCTCTATCTAAATACGGGCTACAGCGGATTTGCAGATGTCAAGAAGTTCCGCACTTCTTTCATGCACTTCCCAACATATGCGATGGAAGCAAAGATCCTTGCAACATACATCAAAGAGAATTTTGCCGGCAAGACAACCTGTCTTGTTTCCCAAAACGATGACTTCGGAGCAGATGCTGGCGCAGGTTTCACTGCCGCAGGTCTGACTTTCAATGAGACCGTTAAGTACATTTCAGGCCAGCAAGCAGACCGCACCTTGGTCGCCGGTTGGGTCACGAAGTTGGCGGCCGCTAAGTGCGAAGTAGTAGTTCTATTTAGCGTTTCATCTGCGACTGCCGCAATCCTCGGAGGATCAGCTGCTGCCGCTTTCCGGCCACAATGGATCCTTGGATCTGTCGGTGCTGATGCAACCACTATCCGAATTGCTGCAAATAACCCACAAGCTTCAGCGCTGATGAATGGCGCAATTGGAGCTTCCTTCCTACCCGATTCAGCAGATACAACTGATGAGTACATCAAGTTGTTCCGCGAGGTCAACACCAAGTACAACCCAGGCGTTGATTTTGATAACAACGTACTAGTTGGAATGAATGCGGCACTTCTTACAGTCCAAGCACTTCGCGCCGCAGGTTCAAACCCAACTCGTCGTTCGTTGCTCGCAGCGCTCGAGCGTAAGGGTGCAAGCTTTGCCAGCGC
>RGYL01000147.1 GCA_010032085.1 Actinomycetota bacterium | reverse complement strand
AAATATATAATCTTGTTTAGCCATTCTTGTTTATCTTTCTAAGAGCGATAACGAATATAATACTTAAGAAGATTGTAAAATAAAAAATATAGTTTTCGAATGCAGAAAATAAGGTTTTCCCTTTTAAAAAAGACAATTTTAAATCAATAAATCCAGATTTGTTTAATTCTAAAGAATTTATAATTTTTCCATTAGGTGAAATATAAGCAGAAACACCTGTATTAGTTGATCTTACAATTGGAACACCTTGCTCAACGGCCCTAAAAACTGCTTGCGCTAGATGTTGGTAGGGGCCAATTGAATCTCCAAACCAACCATCTTCGGAAATATTAATTATAAAATTATAATCTTTAGAATTGCGTTTAAGTTCTCCAGAATAAATTATTTCATAACAGAGTAAGGGCAAGAAAGATAAATTATTAAATACTTTAATCTCTTTTCTATCATTTCCAGAAGAGAAAGAACTATATCCAAAAGTAATTTTTTTTAATCCCCACTTTGTTAATAAATTCTCAAACGGAATGAATTCTCCAAATGGAACAAGTTTAATTTTATTATAAATACTAACAACTTCAGCATTATTGTTCAGCACAACTAAGGAATTATAAAAATTAATTTTATTACCTGTGATACTTGGATTAGTTACACCAACAATAATCAAATGATTTTTAGAAAAATTTTTATTAAAATATTCTTTATATTTGTAGAGATCTTTAGGATTGGTTTGTTGAATCATACCTTCAGGCCATACAATTAAAGTTTTTTCATCTTTATTAACTTTACTGAGACTTAGTAACAAATTTAAATTTCTTTTTTCATTTTCAATTCCCCAGGTTTTGGCAATATTAATATTAGGCTGAACTATTTTAATTTTAACATCGTTATAGTGAATGAACTCTGTGTTTTTTATAATAATTTTTCCAAATAAATAATTAGAAATCAGAATAAAAAATAAAAAAAAAGAATTTATTAATATTTTCTTAAACCGAACAGGCCAGAAAGAATTAAAATAAATTGAAAATATAAGAATGCTAAAAAAATTAAAAGTGTATGTACCAATAAATTTTAATATTTGAATATTCTCAAGTGAAAAACTCCATGAATAAGATATTAAATTCCAAGAAAAACCTGTGAATAATATACCTCGTAAATATTCAAATACAGACAAAGAAATAGAAAATATTAATAAAAAAATATAACTTCTTTTTACAAAAGAATAAATAACAAGCACTGCAAGTCCATAAAAAACTGAAAGTAAAATAGGCAGGCCCAATATTGCGATTGGAATTAAAAAAGTTAACTGTCTATCAAAAGTTAATGAGTGCGAAACCCAATAAAGACTACTTGCAAAATATCCATATCCAAAAGTAAAACCTAAAAAAAAAAAATTAAATATTTTTAATTTTTTTTCTTTAAACAAAATTATTGAATACAAAAATAAAGAATAAGTAATAAAATTTATAAAGATAAAATTATAAGGCGGTAAAGAAAAGCTACATAAAGAACCTAATAATAATAAAAAAATATAAATAAAAAAAATATTTTTTTTTGACATCTTTAGTTTTAAATATTTCTAATGATTTTTTTTTCTAGCAAACTCATTTTTTTATAATTTTTAAATGAATTATGTTCATAGCCAATTAAATGTAAAAGCCCATGGACTAACATCTTTTTAAAATAATCATCAAAACTTGTTTTCTGTTTTTTAGTAATAGCCTCAATGTATTGATAACTTAAAGCTACATCTCCAAGATATACTTTTTTTTTTGACTTAAGGTCCTTATCAAAAAAATCTTTTTCCTCAGCTGGGAATGACAAAACATCAGTATCTTTATTAATTTTTCTAAATTTTTTATTGAGATTCTTCATATTTTTTGATCCTGTTAGAAGAATGGATATTTCAAAATTAGTTTTATGAGATGAAAAAATAGATAATAAAATTTTTTTAA
>RGYL01000146.1 GCA_010032085.1 Actinomycetota bacterium | reverse complement strand
AAATTTGTTAATGAAAGAAAAGGTCAGGGTGATTGGATCTTAATAGGTGGATCTGTAATGGTTGGTGCTGGAATTACAAACAAAAGTCCAGTAACAATGAAAGATGTTACTCCATTAGCTCGAATGACCGAAGAAGCTGGAGTAATCGTGGTCCCTGCATCTGGAAAAATTAAAAATTGGAATGAGCTCTCAGCTGCAATTAAATCAAATCCCAAAGCTGTGTCAGTTGGTGGTGGTTCTGCTGGAGGAACTGACCATATTTTACTTGGTTTAATTATTAAAGCTTTAGGCGGTGATCCTAAAAATGCATCTTATGTTGCTTTTGCAGGAGGTGGTCAATCAGTGGCTGCTATTCTCGGTGCTCAAGTGACAGCAGGTATTTCAGGATATTCAGAATTTGAGGAACACATCAAATCAGGAAAAATGATACCAGTAGCTGTTTCTGGAAATGTAAGAATCCCAGGAGTGAATGTACCAACACTTAAGGAATTAGGTGTAAATGTTACAGCAGCTAACTGGAGAGGAGTTTTTGCAGCTCCAGGGATCAACAACGATCAAAAAACCAAGTTAGTAAATTTTTTGACAAAGTTAAATAGCTCTCCGTCTTGGAAAAAAACTGTTGAGGAAAGAAAATGGACAAATACATTTTTATCTGGAAACGCTTTTGAAGAAACCATTAAAAAAGATATTTCAGAGACAGAAGTTATTTTAAAATCTTTAGGTTTAGCCTAAGCTAGTTAATGAAAAGTTTTCACTTTTCAATTTTTTTGATTATTTTGTGTGGCCTTGTCATTTGGCAGGCCACACTAATACCAAAGTCTGGTTTAGTTGATTCTGTCGGAGCTAAAAACTTTCCTTATTTTATTGTTTTGGCCGTATGGATTTTATTTTCTGTTATATTGGGACTTCAATTGGGCCCTTTTTTTAAATTTTTATCATAATGTCTAGCTTAGAACCACTATTCAAAGGATTTACACTTGCTCTAGATCCATTAATTCTACTTTATGGTTTTATTGGTTGTTTAGCTGGAACTTTAGTTGGTCTTTTACCTGGAATAGCTCCTGCATTAACAATCGCTCTTCTACTACCTTTTACATTCACAGTTCCCGCAACATCTATGTTTGTTCTCTTTGCGGGAATTTATTATGGAGCCATGTATGGAGGTTCAACATCTTCGATCTTACTTAATACTCCTGGAGAGTCTTCCACGGTTGTTACTGCCCTAGAGGGAAATAAAATGGCTAAGAAGGGATTAGCGGGAAAAGCTTTGGCAACAGCAGCCTGGGGAAGTTTTTTTGCAGGCACAGTAGGTTTGGTAGCTTTAACTCTTTTTGCTCCACTAATAGTAGATGTGGCATTAAAGTTTGGTCCTGCAGAATATTTTAGTTTCATGGTTCTTTCATGTGTTGCAGTAAGTGCTGTTCTTGGAAGCTCGACAGTTAAAGGGATGATCAGTTTATCTTTAGGATTAATTGTAGGACTGATTGGAATTGATATTCAGTCTGGACAAGCAAGATTTACTTTTGGAGGAAAAGTTGAGTTATTAGATGGTATAGAAATGGTTATGGCAGTTGTTGGATTATTTGCATTGGGAGACTCCATGTATTTAGCCTATGAGGGAAAAATTAAAAATCAAAAAATTTTAAAATCACCAAAAACTCCCTGGTACAAATGGATGAATAAAAATGATTGGAAGAGATCTTGGAAGCCTTGGTTAAGGGGATCTTTTCTTGGCTTTCCGATAGGAGCCTTGCCCGCTGGAGGAGCAGAAGTTCCAACATTATTAAGTTATTATGCTGAAAAAAAATTATCTAAACATAAAAATGAATTTGGAAAAGGAGCGATAGAGGGTGTTGCGGGACCTGAAGCTGCAAACAATTCTGCAGTCACAGGAGTTTTAATGCCACTTTTAACCTTAGGAATTCCCACATCTGCAACAGCAGCAGTATTATTATCTGCTTTTCAGTCTTATGGAATAG
>RGYL01000145.1 GCA_010032085.1 Actinomycetota bacterium | reverse complement strand
TGAGAAGATGTTTGAAAATGATGGCTTTGAATCATTGGATAACTATCCTTATTACAATATCGTTAAAACTGGTGATTTCACCTACGATATTGAATTAGCTCTTGCTGGTTTTTCAAAAAAAGACATTAGCATCGAGTATGCCGATGGCCTTTTAAAGATCAAATCAGTAAAGCAAAACAAGACTGAAGAAAAAGATGAAAAAAATCAAGTCATTCATCGAGGAATTTCTAAAAGATACTTCAGCAAAACTTTTACAGTATCCGATGATACAGAAATCAAAGGAGCTGAGCTAAAAGACGGTTTATTGAAGATCTCTTTAGAGAGAATTATTCCAGAGTCTAAAAAACCAAGAACAATTGAGATAAACTAATATCTAGATGGGTAGAGGCTAAAAATTAGCCTCTACCGTGATAGATTAAATATTTAAATTAACGATTAGTGCGATTGAGTACTTTCAACGGCCGCAGTGGTCGTTTCAACATTTTCACCGCCATTGATCTTTTCCTTATTGATAATTTTAAGAGCAGGACTTTTCTTAACTCCCTTAAATTTTGCAATAAGTTTGTTTTTTTTCTTTTGAAGCTTTTTAACTTTTTTGGAAAGCTTCAGTAATTTTTTATTAATTTTTTTTAGTTTTTTTTCATTTTTTTTTGCTTTCATGCTAGCCCCCATATCAATTTAAAACTGATTAAAACTAGAATAAAGTAAAGAGTCAAATTTAGATTCAACCTCTGATTTAATAAAATCTTTAAATTATCCCTTAAATGTGTAATTCACAAAAGCTTCATAAAATTATTTTACAATTTGTTAATGTCACAAATTAAAATTCCTACTTTTAAAGAAAACGTTGATGCTTTTGTTTTAAAAGCTAGCAAAGCTTTAAGAATAAGCGAGGATTTGATTAACCATATTCGTTCATCGCACTCAGTCATTCAGGTAAATGTTGGAATCAAAATTAAGAACAAAATTGAGAATTTTACTGGCTGGCGTGCTGTTCATAGTGAGCATCGTCTACCCTCAAAAGGTGGAATTCGTTACTCTCAACACGTAAATCAAGATGAAACAGAAGCACTCGCTGCTTTGATGACATACAAGTGTGCAGTAGTTGACATTCCCTTTGGTGGCTCAAAGGGAAGTTTAAAAATAGATCCAAAAAAATATAGCGAGCAAGAATTAAAATCAATCACACACCTTTTTGCAGAACGTTTGATTAAGAAAGGGTTTTTAAGTCCAGCAGTAAACGTACCAGCCCCCGATGTTGGAACTGGCGAGCGTGAGATGGTTTGGATTATGGATACATACAAAAACTTATTTCCAACAGATATTAATTATTTAGGCTGTGTCACAGGTAAGCCTGTTGCCTATGGAGGAATTCGGGGTCGCGCAGAATCAACAGGACGAGGAGTTGAGGAGTCTATTAGAGAGTATTTAAGACATGAACAGCTTTATAAAGCAGTAAAATTAAAGCCTCAACTTTCAGACAATACCATTATTATCCAAGGATTTGGAAAGGTTGGCAAAAGTTTAGCTTATGAATTATTCATAAGAGATCAGGCAAAAATCATCGCAATTGGAGAATTTGATGGATATTTATATAATGAGAATGGAATTGATATTTTATCTCTTATTAAGCATTACGATAAAACAAAAAATTTTAAAAATTTTAAGGGTGCTAAATTTATTGATAAACCTGATCAAGTATTAACTTTAGCTTGTGATATTTTAATTCCTGCGGCTTTAGAGTCAGTTATTAATATGAGAAATGTAGAAAAGATTAAGACTAAATTAATTGTTGAAGCTGCAAATGGACCAGTCACATACAATGCAGATGAGTTCTTGCATAAAAAAAATATTCATATTTTACCCGATATTTACGTGAATAGTGGTGGCGTAGTAGTTTCCTATTTTGAGTGGGTTAAAAATATAACCCATGTTCGATTTGGTAGAATTCAAAGACGTTATGAAGAAGGTAAAATGCA
>RGYL01000144.1 GCA_010032085.1 Actinomycetota bacterium | reverse complement strand
GGCCACCGATTGCCTTTGCGTAAGAGAGAGTTAGTGGCCAAGCGCCACCAGTTGCATCTTGCTCGACGGCGACAATGTCGGGAACACCGCGGCCTGCTACATATTCTCGGCGTACTAAATGTCCCGGACCCTTTGGCGCAACCATGCAGACATCGACATTTGCCGGCGGCTTTATATAACCAAAACGAATATTGAATCCGTGGCCGAAGAAGAGCGCATCACCAGGCTTTAGATTTGGCTCGATTGACTCGTTATATATGTGACGCTGCTTGTGATCAGGGGCGAGCAACATGATGACTGTTGCTTCCTTTACTGCTTCGGCAACGGTGAGAACTCTTAGGCCTTCTTGTTCTGCTTTAGCGCGCGACTTTGATCCTTCGGCAAGACCGACTCGAACATCGACACCGCTATCGCGAAGGCTGAGTGCATGGGCATGACCTTGTGAGCCATATCCGATGACAGCGACTTTCCTTCCTTGGATGATTGAAAGATCTGCATCTTCCTCGTGATAGATCGTTGCCACGTTATCTCCTCTTTTCTTATCTCCAAACTAGCGCTTTGACTAGTTTTGGTAATCCTCGGTCTGTTGATGGCTCTCTGAAGTTGCAAGTCCAGTTTCAATTGCGGTCTGTTCTGCAAGGGTCTTCGCCCCGAGTTCAAGTGCAATGGATCCGGACTGGACTAGTTCTTTGATGCCAAATTTATTTAAGCGCTTAACCATCTCAGCAAGATCTTTTGCGCTCGCTACCGCTTGGATGATGCAAACGCCTTCGCGCTCATCAACGACTTCGGCTGCAATTCCCGCTAGCGCAGGCTTAACTTCGGCGGCTTTTGCCCCCACCTTTATAAGAAGTAATTCGCGTTGGTGGGCCTTCTCCTCGGCTATTTCTTGGATTCCAATCACATTGACCAATTTGTAGAGCTGGGCACTCACTTGATCGAGCGCGTGACCTTCAAGATTTAAAACAATCGTCATCCGGGAAACTTCAGGATCTTCCGTTGGACCTACGGCAAGTGAATCAATGTTGTAACCACGGCGCGAAAAAAGGCTTGCAACGCGGGCAAGTACACCAGGGCTATTTTCAACGAGAACTGAGAGTGTTTGTTGGGCCATAGTTATAGTTCCTGGGAATCCCAATCGGGCGCCATTTCCTTGGCGATCATGATGTCATCGTTAGAAGTTCCAGCAGCAACCATTGGCCAGACCATCGCATCTCGATGAACGCTAAAGTCGACAACTACTGGTGCATCATTTATTGCATTCGCCTCTTTAATGATTCGATCAACATCGCCTTTTGATTCGCAGCGAAGGCCAACACAACCCATCGCTTCGGCCAATTTAGCAAAGTCTGGGATTCGCTTTGAATGTAAATCCGTATTCGAATAGCGCTCTTTATAGAAAAGCGTCTGCCATTGACGAACCATTCCTAGGCTCTCATTATTTATGATGGCAACTTTTACTGGGATGTTATTTAACGCGCATGTAACTAGTTCTTGATTAGTCATCTGGAAACAACCGTCGCCATCAATTGCCCATACCGGAGTATCGGGCGCGCCAACTTTTGCACCCATAGCAGCCGGAACTGCGTAACCCATTGTTCCAAGTCCACCAGAGTTCAACCAGGTGCGAGGATTTTCGTATTTGATGAACTGTGATGCCCACATCTGATGTTGGCCAACGCCTGCAACATAAATTGCATCGGGGCCAGTGATCGCCCCGATTCGCTCAATTACATATTGCGGTGAGAGCGAACCGTCACTCGGCTCGTTATAACCAAGTGGATAGGTAGAGCGAAGTGAGTTCATCTGGCGCCACCAAGTAGTTAAGTCAGGTTTGCGCTTCTTAAACTCTTGTTCAACGGCGGGGGCAAGGGCGCGCATGATGGGCGCAAGGTCTCCGATGATGGGTACATCGGCATAGCGATTCTTGCCGATTTCGGCAGGGTCTATATCGGCATGAATAATCTTTGCGTTAACAGC
>RGYL01000143.1 GCA_010032085.1 Actinomycetota bacterium | reverse complement strand
GAAAATGTTTTTGAAGGACGTTTTATGTTTGTAAATGAGTTACTTCGACTCGGAGCAAAGATTCGAGTTGATGGACATCATGCCTCAATAACTGGAATTGAGCGACTCTCTTCGGCCCCAGTCGTGGCATCTGATATTCGTGCCGGTGCGGGATTAGTACTTGCTGGTTTAGTCTCTGATGGCACCACTTTTGTTGAGGGCGCATTTCATGTCGACCGCGGTTATCCAAATTTTGCCGAGCAACTTCGCGCCCTTGGCGCTGATGTAACGCGCGTTGCCTAACCGACAGTTACCTCAATTACCTCATCATCTTTAATCTTTACATTGATTCGATTTGATCGATAATCCATCGTGACTGCAAAATCTTCGCCATCTCGTTGCACTACGCGATAGCCCCAGTCGTTAATCTCAGCGCAAAGTTCGCTCGCTCGCTCCGATAAGCCAATTAGTTGTGAGGCTCGAGTATTGCTTACTTCAATCTCATCTTTTATTTTTTCCGGACAAGTTCCCTTAGTCGAACCAATTTCCATAACCTCGCCCCGAACTTCGCGACTGCCGACTGCAACTAGAGCTGCTGATTTAGTGCGCGATCGAAGTGTGATTGTGTAGATGCCGGCTTCTCCATTGGAACTTAGTCGAGAGAGGAATAAATAATTCTGTCGTCCAAATGGCTCATAGAACTTGGTCCGCTCATTTATCTTCATTGTTGATTTCTTACCGCTAGGCGAGGTAATCGTGACGCTCGGTAATTGGGCGGTCTTTAATTGATTCTCAGGTTTGCGATCAAGAATTAAATACTCGAGCTTGAGTGGCTCACCATCTCGAAGGGCGAAGCGAAAATTTCGAACCTGACCCGCCTTTGTGAAATTGGCGGTTACTGCAAATGAAATTAGCCCCTCAACAAGAACTGGGCTATTCGATATTTTGGCAGATTGCGCACCTAGAAAGACTGGTTGATGCGCGCTCGCAGGGCTACTCACGCTCGCTGTTAGAGCGAGCGTTAGCGCTAAGGCCTTACTGCGTGCCCGCTTCACCGAGAATTGAAACGCGATTATTGGCAACTGATAAGAAACCGCCATGAACTTCAAACTCTTGCTCGCCACCATCAACGCCTTTGATAACTACTTTTCCATCGACTAGCACACCAAGAAGTGGGGTGTGACCAGGAAGTACTCCAAGATCACCTTCAAGGGTGCGCGCTGAAACCATCTTCGCTTTCCCGGAGTAGATTCGAGCCTCCGGGGTTACGAATTCGACGGTAAGTACGTTATCGCTCATTAGTTTTTGGCTAACTCCTTCGCTTTACGCTCAACATCATCTAGGCCACCGCACATGAAGAACGCTTGCTCTGGGATATGGTCGTAATCGCCATTTGCAAGAGCATCGAATGATGAGATGGTTTCGGATAGTGGCACAAATGAACCATCAATTCCGGTGAAGACCTTAGCAACGAAGGTGTTCTGTGAGAGGAAGCGCTGGATGCGGCGAGCGCGACCAACAAGAATGCGATCCTCTTCAGATAGTTCATCAATACCAAGAATTGCGATGATGTCTTGGAGATCCTTGTAGCGCTGCAGAATCTGCTTGACACGGTTGGCAACTCGGAAATGGTTATCACCGATGTAGCGGGGATCCAAGATGCGTGAAGTTGAATCAAGCGGATCAACAGCTGGATAAATTCCCAACTCAGAGATCGGACGTGAAAGAACTGTCGTTGCATCAAGGTGGGTAAATGTTGTGTGTGGAGCTGGGTCGGTGATGTCATCGGCGGGAACATAAATCGCCTGCATCGAGGTAATTGAGTTACCGCGAGTTGAGGTAATTCGCTCCTGGAGTACGCCCATCTCATCAGCAAGAGTTGGTTGGTAGCCCACCGCAGAAGGCATACGGCCAAGAAGTGTTGAAACCTCAGATCCAGCCTGGGTGAAGCGGAAGATATTGTCGATAAAGAGAAGCACATCTTGCTTCTGAACATCGCGG
>RGYL01000142.1 GCA_010032085.1 Actinomycetota bacterium | reverse complement strand
GACTCACTTTTCCAATAAATATTATAATTGGAATCCCGCTTTATACATTTATTGCTAAATTATTTTTTTAGAAAAATAATATTTTATAAAAACTTTTTAAGATTTTTTATTCTCATCATCAGTCTTTGGATCTGATGAACTTTGTGATTGTGGCTCTGCGTTAGGAGTTGGTGGTTGATATTTAAACTTGTCTGTGTCTTGTTGTAAACTTTGTTTCAATTCATCGCTGGTGTAAATTTTTGCATCTGTAGTTTGACTTTTTTTCCTAAAATAAAAATAAGCAGCTGTGGCTCCTAAGGTTAGAAAACCTAAAATATAATAAAGTAGATTAGATTGATTTGATTTTTGCTCAGGCGAACTTACCGTTGCAGGCGGATCTTTTTTTACAGGTTCAGCTTTAGCTGTTTCTTTTGTTGCAGGTTGTTTATTTGAATCTGCTTTTAGATTTTCTTTACTTGGCTGTTGTTTTGCAGGATCTGCTTTTGCAACTTTTTTTACAGCTTTCTTCTTAGGCTTTGCTTTTGGCTTTACGGGTTGGACAACTTCAACTGAAGTTTGCGCAGATTTTATTTCTTGTGGTGCTTTAGTTTCAACGGGTGCATTTACTGCGACAAGTGTAACGATCCCAAGTGCAATTAATATTTCCATATCTATTCTTCCTATTTATAGAAATTCTTTTTTTTTAAAACAAATTTTAACAATCTTAAGAAGCTCTTTGATTATGTTCTAAATATCTAACTTTTTCTGTATCAACTTTTTTATTTTTATCTTTTTTAGCTTTTTGCACATGTCCTAAAATATCAGCACCCTCTGCAACACTTAAATTAGTCTCAAATCTCAATTCTCCTCTCACCACACCTTTTTCGCCCACATGAATATTTAAAGAAGTCGTATTACCAAGCATGCAGCCTAAAATTTCAACTTTTTCAGCATTGACTTGTCCTGTGACTTTTCCACCTTCTAATATTCGTAAAGTTTTAGCTGTAATATTTCCCTTAACTTTGCCTGCAATCTCAATTTCACCTTTGCAATGAATTTCACCCTCAAAACTTGCGCCTTCCCCTAAGTGCGAAAAGCCATCAATACGATTATCGATCTTTTTATTTGAGGAAAAAAACATAATTATTCTTTATTTAAATTAGAAATTCTTTTTCTAGTTTGCGCAGTAATTTCTAATTGCGCACCTTCATCCACAGATAAATTTTTATGAGATAATTTACCTCGAACTTTTGCAAAACTTGTTAGATGAATTTTATCAGAATTTAAATCACCTACCACATTGCCATTTACTTCAATGTTCACACTTGCGTTTAAATTGCCATTTATAGTGCCTCGATCTTTAACAATAATCTCTTCTGCGGTGATGTTGCCAATAAAGGTTCCATCCAATGTAATGCTATCTTTTTGGGACAAAGTCCCTTTTAAAATCGTGTCGTTTAAAATAACCGATGGCATAATTTAAAAAGCCAATTTAATTACAAAAGGGACTTTAAGACAAGGTCTGAATCAATCTTGATTTTATTGACTAAAGGAGTGTTTATTTAAAGTTTATTTATTTAATTTAAGTCTAATATCTATCTCGCGATCAACAAATTGCCATTCACGAGAAGAACGCATCTGCGCTAATAATTCATCAAACAAACTTGAATGCTGAGGGGCAAACTCAAACCATGTCAGAAAATCAAAAGGTTCACCTAATTCACGACAATGATAAAGACGACGAGCAATAGCAGGCAAATATTTCATGCTATTACTAATGTGACCAGATTCCTTTTCAAAAATATTTCGCCTTTCATCCTGTGACATTTCCCACCATTTTTCATTTTTACGAATAGGAATTAAAGCAGCATAAGTTGCTTCAGGTCTGTTAAGTTCTGGTTGAAGAGTTTTAAGTTCATCTACTTCGGATCTCTCTGTATAACGTACGTGCGTAGTAGTACCGCGCAAGATCCAAGCATCATATTTAGATCCTTGGAGTGGAGTATGAGAGGGATAAACTTCTATATAATTTGTTGAGGTTAAATTTTGACCAATAATGGT
>RGYL01000141.1 GCA_010032085.1 Actinomycetota bacterium | reverse complement strand
CCACGCGAACCTGAGTTACGCAGCGAACGAGCCAGCTCAAGATCATCAAGTACTTCACCCTTTATTGCCTCATGTCCACCTGAATGCTTATAAGCAGAGTTCTTCACAATAAAGAATTGTCCATTAGCGACCACTGTAGAAGTGCGCTTGCTATTTTCAACGAGTCGTAAGGGCAGCGTTGCAAACCAAGACCACTGGAGAAGCGGTTGCACTATCTTTGCTAATAATCCACTAGCAATCTGCTTTGGATATGGGCAGATGTAATCCCAGCCCTGTTCATTCATTAGCGAAATGGCAGAGGAGATTGCTTTACTATCAAGTCGCACATCAGCATCTAAAAAGACTAGATATTCGGCATCGGACTTTGCGGCAAGTGTGTGGAGTGCGAAATTCTTTCCCAGCCAGCCACTCGGTAACTCGCGCCCGTTTAGGGTTGCAAAACGATCATCTCTTATTCCAGAGAGGATAGAGCCGGTTTGGTCGCTCGAAAAGTCATCGAGCGCCAGTACTCGCAAATCACTCACATTAGCTTGCGCTAGCGATGAGGCAACCACATCTCTCGCATTAATTTCCTCATTACGCATAGGGATGAGAATCGCAACTGAAGATTTAACTTGAGAATCCCTAGGACGAATAGATCTTGCAGAGAAGAAATTAAAGAGTGAGATCGCAAAGAGTATTGAAACCAAAAAAGTTGAGAGAATTTCCATCAGTCATTACGCCCAAATTTCACTGAAAGGGCATACCAAATCACAATTACTCCTAGCGCTATCCCGGCAATGAATGCCACTCCTGGGCGATCAAAGAAGAAGAGATTTGCGATGATTCCACCTAGCCAAGTCCACAATAGAAAGAATTCCGGAACCGCCCGACTAGATCCGAGCGATCTGCGCTCCTTGGGAAGTGCAAAATTCAAGAGCGCCATCAAAGCCATTCCGGCCAATAACCAACCAAAGGCATTTGAGATTGGAATTTCGGGTTGAAATGGCACAGTTCTTCCGGTCACTTCAAAAGTCCAGCGACCCGCTTCGACCATTTGTGGATCGAGGAAGAGGTCCCAAGACATCAATCCATAACCGCCCACCAGGAATACCCAATTTGGTGCAACGCGCCGGGCAGCCAAGAAAATTGGATGCGCCATCATGATCCATGCAAAAGGCACAACTAATGGAACGCCAAATATTTGATAGCCCAATGAACCGGAATATTCATAACTTCCAAAAGGCCAACCTGTGCGCATCCCGATTTGTTCGACGAAGAGAGCAAAGAAGAATGTAATCAAGAAGAAGCGGAGCGCAAATTTTGCACGATATGCAAATAGCGCGTGCAACAGCATCGCACCGGCGCCCCAATAAACCGTTGAGATTGTGACTAAGCGAAGGGCTTCACCCTCTAGAAGTGGATACGAAATTTGTAATCCGATAGCGACCGTGAGGACTGCAATTAATAGAATGTTTTGAAAAGGAGAAATTCTGCGCCGAGCATTTCGCTTGGGAGTGAAATTACGGATTGACATAGTTGAATTCTGCCTTAAAGCTCACCGCGGGAATCTATAAGGGCAAAGCGCGCAAACATCTCCTCGGCATACCACTTCTCCCGCGCCGTTGCGGCGATTGCGGCCTTATGAGCCTCACCTCTGTAGGCAAAATAACTAATAGTTTTTGGGTCCTGCCAAATGGAAAAAGTCCCCTGTAGGCCAAGTGGCGCTTCACCTATTCCGATTGCTTTAACAAGACCGGGAGCAGTCTTAAGACTTGCGGTCACTGGTGGAACGGAGCGCCAGAAGAGAAAGTTCTTGCGCCATTTGATTCGCGCCCTTGTTATAGCTACAACTTTCCCATTCCAATCAATCGGAGCCACTTCAGATTTAAAAGGGTTCTTTCTCGACCATTTTCCGTGGACTGCTATTGCTTTAAGAGTGGCTGAAAATTGCGAGTGGGAATTATCTTTCCAACGATTCATTAACTTTGAATTCTCAAAAGCCTCCAGCGCCGCTTCCTCGATGGTTATGAGTAGTCCCCATCTTCTTGGATCTGCATC
>RGYL01000015.1 GCA_010032085.1 Actinomycetota bacterium | reverse complement strand
ACAGTTTTGGAAAATGTAATTCTTGGTAGCGAACCCACACGTATGGGATTCATAATTAATTTTGAGCAAGCTCGTAAGAAATTAGTTGAGATAGCTGAACACTATGGTCTTGAAATTGATCCCGATGAATCTCTTGCAAATCTTGGAGTCGGAGAGCGTCAGCGAGTAGAAATTGCAAAGGTACTCTTCCGCGGTGCAAAGATATTAATTCTTGATGAACCAACCGCGGTTCTAGTTCCTCAAGAAGTCGAAGAGCTCTTCTCAAATCTCCGTGAGTTGGTAAAGCGCGGTCTAACAGTCCTATTCATTTCTCATAAACTAGATGAAGTTCTCTCGATTGCAGATGAGATAACAATCATGCGCCAAGGAACAACGGTGGCTTCGCGCACGCCTAAGAGCACCAACAAAGTTGAGCTTGCTGAATTGATGGTGGGCGGCGAGTTACCAAAACCGAGAGCGGGCGCGAAGAAAACTTCTTCTGAGAGATTGCTCTCCATCTCCGGCGCTTCATATGTGAGACCCGATGGCCGCGAAGTACTTAACAATGTAAATCTAGAATTGAATGCAGGAGAGATTCTCGGTCTTGCCGGAGTTGAAGGAAACGGTCAGAGCGAGTTAATTGAGTTGATAATGGGCCTTGTTAAGCCCGCAAATGGCAAAGTCGAAATTCTTGGCCTTGATGCCTCAAAGTCTTTGACTAAAGAGATTAGAAATGCCGGCGTTGCTTACATTCCCCAAGATCGACAACGCGATGGCTTATTGATGAGCGCACCACTCTGGGAGAATCGAGTATTGGGACACCAATTCGCATCTCCTATGGCAAATAACATGTGGGTGAATCGAGGCGAGGCAATCAAGGACTCCAAGCGAGTCGTCAGTGAATTCGATGTGCGTACTCCTGGAATAAATGTTCTAGCGAGCGCACTTTCCGGTGGTAATCAACAGAAATTCATTGTGGGGCGCGAGTTGAGCGGAAACCCAAGAGTCATAGTGGCCGCGCAGCCCACCCGTGGAGTAGATGTAGGCGCGCAAGCAATTATTTGGGATCATCTAATTAAGGCAAGGTCTGAAGGGGCTGGGGTGCTCTTAATCTCAGCTGATTTAGATGAACTCTTCTCATTATCTGATCGCATTGCAGTTATTTATAGCGGAAGCATCGTCTCTACCTTGGATCCGAATAAGACAACTCCAGAAGAACTTGGGCTAGCTATGACAGGAGCGAAGAGCGCATGACAAAAAGCAAAGTTTTCTGGGCCATAGTTGCTCCGCTCGCCGCAATCCTAAATTCGCTCCTCTTTGTCTACATAATTTTGAAAATACGTGGCGTAGATCCTTTTGCCATGTTTGGTCTAATGATCTCTTATGGATTTGATCCCCGAAATCTCGTCTCAGAATTAAATCAGACTGTTGCCTACTACATTGCTGGCGTAGCAGCAGCAATCGGATTTAAAATGTTGCTCTTTAATATCGGTATTGATGGTCAATATCGAATGGGCGCTTTCTTCGGCGCAGTAGTTGGGGCGGCGGTTTCACTACCACCCGTACTTCATGTCTTGGTAATAGTAATTACTGCGATGATTGCAGGCGGATTATGGGCAGCCATCGCCGGTTATTTGAAGGTGCGCCGAGGAGTTTCGGAAGTTATAAGTAACATCATGCTTAACTTCATCGCGGCGGCAATTCTTTCTTACTTAATTACGCCCTCGATGCTGGGAACGCTTCCTGAAGGATCACAAAACGCGCAAACTTTCCCAATTCCAAAGAGTGGCCAGATGCCCACGATTAAGGCATTCGATGGCGAGATCTATACATTTCTTTTTGTCGCCATTGCAGTAGGAATCGCCTATTGGGTAATGCTTAATAAGACAGTATTTGGTTTTAATCTAAAGGCGACTGGACTTTCATTTAGAGCGGCACGAGCAAGTGGCGTAAATGCGCCACGGATGATCTTTGTGACAACTGTTCTCTCCGGTGCAATTGCTGGGCTTGTTGGCATGGGAACTTTGCTATCAGATACCCATAACTACAGCATGGCTTTTCCTTCTGGTTATGCATTCACAGGTCTTGCGCTTGCGCTTTTGGGAAGAAATCATCCGGTTGGCATCTTCTTTGCCGCTTTCCTCTGGTCATTCCTCGAGCGTTCCGCTCCGGTGCTCGAATTCGAGGGAGTTCCACCTGAGATTGTGATTGTTATGCAAGGAACCATCGTGCTCTCCATCGTCGTGGCATATGAGGTCGTTGCACGAATCAATTTACGCCAGCAACAACGCGCGGTCGGAAGCGTTAGCGCTGAGACTCCAGCAGTAAAGGAGAGCAAGTAATGAAGGAGAAAACAAAATCTTTCTTTAAATCTCCGGCCCGCATCACAATTCTCATTGCGATTGTCTTTTTTATCATTGCTCTAGTAGAGAATATAACTGGAGCGGTTGATATTTCCTCTCCCGGAACTTCAGGAGCAACGCTGCGCTTTGCGATTCCGCTTCTAATGGCTGGCCTTGGTGGATTATGGGCAGAGCGCGCTGGTGTCATCAATATCGGTTTAGAGGGAATGATGATTGTCGGCACTTGGACCGCTGCTTGGTTCGGATATCTACACGGACCATGGATTGGACTTCTTGCAGCGGCAATATTTGGCCTACTTTCCGGTCTCTTCCATGCAATCTTGACCGTAAAGATTGGAATTGATCAAGCAGTTTCTGGTCTTGCGATAAACCTAATCGCTGCTGGAGCTGCTCGATATCTCTCCGGAATTTTCTTCCCACCCGTTGGTGGCGATCGCACTGTCTCACCACCAGTTGAGACGCTACCAACCTTCACAGTTCCGGTAGTTGCGCCATTTTTCCAAAGTATTGATGAGAAGAATATTTTCCTAATTTCAAATATCTCTGGATTAATTTATGGCATAACTACCGATTTATCGGTCGTGACTGTTGGCCTCTTGCTATTTGTTCCGCTTACCTCGTGGATTTTATGGCGAAGCAAATTCGGATTGAGAATGCGTTTTTCAGGGGAAAATCCGATGGCAGCTGAGTCTCTTGGCATTAATGTCTACATGACTCGCTACATTGCTATCTCTGTTTCGGGAATGATGGCCTCACTTGGCGGTGCATATTTAGCGCTCGTTGCCTCTTCGGTTTACCGCGAAGGCCAGACCGCCGGACGTGGCTTCATCGGCCTTGCCACGGTCATCTTCGGTAATTGGCGACCGAGTGGAGTTTTTGCCGGATCTATTCTCTTTGGCTTTACCGATGCGCTCCGTGTTCGCCAGAGCGAATCTGTGATGGCGATGATTATGGCTGCCGGAATTCTTGCTGGTTTGCTCTCTCTTTACTTTGCACTCGCACGGAAATGGAAACCTGCCGGCGTATCTGGCGGTATCGCACTCTTTGCGCTCTGGATGAATCTTCGCGTCACTAATATCCCACAAGAGTTCATCACCGCATTTCCTAACCTTGCAACTCTTATCGTTCTTACCTTCTTGGCGCAACGACTTACACCACCAGCAATGGCGGGTATGCCGTATCGACGAGGGTCTGAATAAAGCCTCTTTTTAAATGACTATTCGTTGGAACTCCCCCGTACTTTCTAGTCTGCGTCCAGTCATTGAAGGCGCTTCCTTAGTTCGCATAAATAAAGAGAAGTTAGTGCAAGTTGCTAATTGGATGGCTTACGAAGAGTTTGCCAAACCAGATGGATCGATGCTCTTTGATTTTGGAAAAGATCCCGATGTCTTGATGGATTTCACTATGGTCGTCAATACGATGAACTTTGCTTTTACAGATTTTAAAACGGGAGTGAAGTTTGAGACTGATTATCTAGGAAAGCGTTGGTGCGATAGTGAAGCGATGCTTGCCTGTATGCATCGAGCTGTTAATTCGGGCACGCCACTTTTCTCTGGTGAATATCTTGCGGGGCTAACGCGTGATGAATTTGCTCGGGTATTTAGCGGAACGATTGAAATGCCGATGATTGATGAGCGAGTGAAGATATTTAATGAGGTAGGGCGAGTATTAGTTGAGAAATACGAAGGGAGTTATCACAACTTTGTTCGATCCTGTCCACCAAAGCTCTACGCAGGTGGCGAGGGGCTACTTGAGCGCTTAGTTATTGAGTTTCCACGCTTTCAAGACACGAGCCAATATCGCGGATCAACTATTCAAATCTACAAACTCGCCCAATTAGGAATCTGGGGAATGCATCTCGCGCTCTCCCCTAAGGGCCTTTGGAAACTTGAAGATGCCTCGGACCTAACAGCATTTGCTGATTACATTGTTCCGGTAGCGCTTCGAGTAATGGGAATCTTTGAATACACACCAGAATTAGAGGCGAAAATAAATGCTCTTGAAGAGATTAAACGAGATAGCGAAGCAGAAATTGAGTTACGTGCTAGCTCGATCCACGCAATAGCGCTCTTGACTGAGGAGATAAATAAGCGCCGTCCTAATTTTGAACCACTGCTAATGCCCCAGGTCGATTTCAGGTTCTGGAAGAGCTACCACGCAACGCATTGGCCCCATCATTTAACTAAGACGATTATGTATTAGGGGTTGATAATTCCGCTCGCCACTTTTGCAGAATTGGCAAGGCTTTATCGAAGTTATCAATCACTTGCCCGGCATCTTCAACGCAACCACGGACAAATAAATTTATTCCTTTACCATCAATCATGTTACGGTCTCTAATAACTCTCGTATCTGTGACTAATCCAATAATGCCCTTTTTACTCTTATCGCTTCGCATGGCGGCCCAAAAAATTCCAATTTCTGAGGCGGTCCCATCATCAACCATCGGCCCATCAAGTAGCGCTAAAACAGCATTTGCGCGCATAACTTCTTTTGAATCTACCTCAAAAATAAATTTTGCTGTGACTGGATTTGGTAGCTCAATCTCATGCGGAACAAATACTTCAAAACCCTCAGCGCGTAATTTCGCTGCACATTGATCAATGTAATTTCGCTCGTATGGAGTAAAAAGTGGGCCGGCAAAATAAATTCGCATATTTGCTCCTCGTTTATGTTGGACGCGAGTATGCCTTTCGAGATAGGTTTAAGCAATTAATTTCAAGTAGAGATGAGGCGAATTGCTTGGGTCCTATCGGGAGGTAATCCGGCACAGTC
The DNA here is from genome assembly GCA_010032085.1 of Actinomycetota bacterium. GTDB lineage: Bacteria > Actinomycetota > Actinomycetes > Nanopelagicales > Nanopelagicaceae > MAG-120802. The sequence continues at coordinate 6,644 of RGYL01000015.1, read as the reverse complement.
ACGCGGCACCTACCTTCGGATTTGGAATGATTGGCAGAATCCCGGTGGCAATGAATACGGTTGCGCTGGTTTTTCTGGTCTCATCCGTTCGTGATTCTTTCCTACTCGCTGGAATCGCATCTTCTTTTTATACCCTTGCTGGAGCGATTGTCGGGCCGCGAATTGGCAGGCTTGCCGACAAGCATGGAACGCGCGTTGTTCTAATTCCGATTGCTCTTGTAAACGCCATTTCTATTCTGGCTGTGGTTTATTTCAGTGAGCGCTCCATTCCTTTATTGCTCTTTTTCTCGGCCCTTGCTGGCGCCACAATGCCCGGTTTTGGAAGTTACACAAGAGCGCGTTGGAGCCGCACCATTTCCGATAAGAAGGATCTAGACACGGCGCTTTCACTTGAATCGGTCTTTGATGAGACCGCATTTGTAGTTGGCCCAGCGCTAGCTGGATTCATGTTCTCGCTTTATGGTTCACATTCGCCACTTTTTGCGGGAGTAGTTTTTATGGTTATAGGAGCCGTGGGGCTTGCCATTACCTCCTTTGATCACGGCGGAAATCAACACTCTGATGAAGTACACGGTGGCTTATTAAGAATTTCAAGAATTAAAGGATTGCTTGCATCATTAGTTGCCTTGGGTTTGCTCTTTGGTTCAAATTTCGTAGTGATACTGGCCGTGGCAAAGGAGAATAATCGAGCCGCAGAGGGTGGATTATGGGTTGGTTTATATCCTCTAGGAAGTATTGTCGCCGGACTCATTTATGGTTTCATTCATTGGAAATCTAGTAACGCTATTAGATACACAATCGCACTTGCTTTCATGACTCTTGCCACCAGCACCATACTGGTCTTTCAAGATATCGATACTCTTGTTTATCTCTTAATCCTCTCGGGTGTTGCAATTGCGCCCGCTCTAATCGCCGCAAATGCATTAATGAAAGAGTTGGTGCCGTTACCAAGACTTACCGAAGCCTTCGCATTAGTCGGAGCTGCTCTCTCCATTGGAATCACTTTAGGAAGTAGTTTGAGCGGACTAATAGTTGATGAATTTGGCGGTTGGAGTGGATTCTCTTTCATGACGGGAGCGATGGTTTTAGCGACGCTGCTCTCTACCTTAATAATCAAACCTCACCCATCAAGTAAGTTCGATCTGAAAGTGGAAGAATAAAGATATGCCTAGAAAGGTAATCTTTGATACTGATCCTGGGATTGATGATGCCCTTGCTCTCTTGCTTCTTGCAGTTTCTCCCGAGATTGAGTTACTGGGTATTACCGTAACTCACGGAAATACCTCGCAAGAGAAGTGTCTTCGAAATGCATTAAGTCTGGTGGAGTTAGCCGGGATTTCTCATATCGAGGTAGCAAGGGGTGCAGAAGAACCCCTTGTGAAAGAACTTTCTGTCGCTGAAGAGACGCATGGCGACGGCGGTCTTGGTTATGCCTCGCTCCCTCCATCGAATAAGGCTATTTCTAAAGTTGCAGCACATGATTTCATCATTGAGCAAGTAGAAAAGTATCCGGGTGAAGTCACTATTTTGGCAGTAGGGCCTATGACAAATGTGGCACTTGCACTTCTGAAACGTCCTCAACTTGCCCAGAAGATTGACTCGATTATCTCTATGGGTGGTGCCATTCACTATCCCGGCAATGCCACGCCACAAGCGGAGTACAACGTATTTTGCGATCCAGAAGCGTTCGATATTGTCTTGCGCTCTGGGATTGATTTCACTCTTGTCCCCCTTGATGTAACTTACAAATGTATTTTCACTAAAGAGCACTTAAATCGAATTGATAGAGCGCGAAGAGATATCAAAGAATTCATCACCGAATCAACTCGCTTTTATATGGAGTTTCACGTTAAGCACCAATCAATTGAGGGTTGCGCGATAAATGATCCGCTTGCTGCTGCGCTATTGCTAGATCCGAATTTAGTAAAGTCTGAGGACTATTTTGTAAGAGTAGATCTCATGGCTCCAACATCAAAAGCTAAAACAATTGCTGATTACTACGGGGCGCTCAAAGAGCCGGCTAATGCTCATGTTGCTATGCAGGTCGATGTGGAGCGATTCATGGATTTATTTATCGAGCGGATGAATAGATTTCAATGAGTAAACAACATCACACTCATACCCAAGTCGGAGATGTTGGTAGATATGTGTTGATGCCGGGAGATCCGGGTCGCGTTCCCATAATTGCAAGCTACCTCGATAATGCGAAACATATTGCAACTAACCGTGAGTATGTGACTTTCACTGGGACTTTAGATGGAGTGAAAGTTTCGGTAACTTCGACTGGAATTGGTTGCCCCTCGAGTGCAATAGCGGTAGAAGAGCTTTATAAATCGGGGGCAGACACCTTCATACGGGTTGGCACATCCGGTGGCATTCAACCTGGGACTAAATCAAACGACATTGCCATAACTACAGGGGCGATTCGACATGAGGGAACTTCACTTCACTACATGCCCATTGAATTCCCTGCAGTTTGCGATATCGATGTAGTTCGAGCGATGAAAAGTGCGGTTGAAAGAATGGGGTTGCCACATCGAGTCGGAATATCGCACTCCAAGGATTCCTTCTATGGTGAGGTTGAACCTGAGCGCTCAGCGAACTCCAATGAATTGATTGAGTTTTGGGGCGCTTGGCAGACGGGCGGTGCCATATGTTCGGAGATGGAGTTATCTACCATTTGTGTAGTTTCTTCAATTTTGGGCGCACGAGCTGGCGGGATTATGGCTATGCATGGGGAAGGCGAATTCGGACCGTTGGATAATCTGATTAAAGCAGCGATCGAGTCGGTACGAGAGTTAATCAAGATAGATATAGCGAAGGAGCGATGATGGAGACAGATGGAAAGCAGTACCACATTCAATTAAAGCGTGGTGATGTTGGAAAGTATGTACTTCTTCCAGGTGATCCCGGACGCTGTGAACCAATTTCGCGGTTATTCGATAATCCAAAACACATCGCAACTAATCGGGAATATGTAACCTATACCGGAACACTTGATGGTGTACCAGTCTCTGTAACTTCAACTGGAATAGGTTGTCCATCTGCAGCGATAGCGATGGAGGAATTAGTACGGTGTGGAGCGGATACCTTCATTCGCGTAGGGACTTCTGGACATATTCAAGAAGATATTAAGTCTGGCGAACTTGCAATCATCACCGCGGCTATACGAGATGAGGGAACATCTCGCCAATATATGCCTATCGAATTTCCAGCAATTGCTGATATCGACCTTGTTTTGGCCTTACAGGCGGCGGCCCAGAAGAACGGCGCGAAATATCGAACTGGAATTACACAATCTAAAGATTCCTTCTATGGCCAACATGAGCCAGCGCGAATGGGCGTCGCTAAAGATCTCTTGGAGAGATGGCGGGCCTGGCAATTAGGTGGAGCGTTATGTTCCGAGATGGAAGCTGCCGCCCTTTTTGTGATCGCTTCGATGCTTCGAGTCAGAGCAGGCGGAGTAATGATGGTGCATGGGAAAGAACCGATGCCACCATTGGATATTCTGCTTGATACCGCAGTCGGAGCGCTTCGGGAAGTAATCGCAGCCGATCGAGCAAAAGGTCGATCAGTTACTTTGTAATCGCTGACTGGGCGATTGCATCGAGCATTAGCTCCCAAAACCGCTTGAAATCAAGCTCTAAAGCGACTTCACAATTAGCTCGCGCACCAAACCGATCATGCAGGTCTACGACTGTGGCTCCCCTCGTAAGGGTGCCAGTTAACTCGACCTGAACATTTACTTTCCTACATTTAACAACACTTCGGTCAATGAGAAGTGCAACAGCGACTGGGTCATGAAGTGGTGGATCAGGCATTTCAAATACTTCGTCATAAGTTTTGGCAAAGAATTTAAGTAGCCCAATTATTGTCTTACTAACACTAGTTCCCATTGACTCGAGTTTTGCAAATATCTCCTTAGTTACAAGTGCTTGATGGGTCACATCCAAACCGCACATTGTTAAGGGTAAACCGCTACGCAACACAACGTCAGCTGCTTCAGGATCCATCCAGATATTGAATTCAGCAAAGGGAGTTCGATTACCTCTTGTGGCACTTCCGCCCATAAAGACAATCTCATTGACTTTTTCCTTGAGAGCCGGATACATTTTTAGAAATAGAGCTACATTTGTTAGCGGACCAGTTGCCACAATCGTGACTTTTTCATTTGAATCGCGGAGTAATTCAGCCATCAAGTCAACGGCATGAAGCTTTGATAGTTCCACTTTTGGCTCAGGTAGTTCGGCGCCATCTAAAGCGGATTCGCCATGAATATCAGTAGCTTCCTCAACCTCGCCCAATATTGACTTGCCAGCGCCTTCTGCGATGGGTACGTGCAGATTAACCAGAGTGGCAATTCGCCTTGCATTTAGCGTCACCTTTGCAATTCCACCATTTCCAGAGACGGTGGTTATGCCAATTAATTTAAGGGCTGGATTTTTCGCAGCCAAAATAATAGCGAGCGCATCATCATGCCCAGGATCGCAATCAAGTATTAGCGGTATTGGTTTCATAGCGAAAGAGTAGGCCCTAGAAGTTGGCCATCACTTCCTTATAGCCGCGCAACGAGAAGCCGGGGCGGCGCTGTGGCTGGCGAGCTAACTGCAGTTCTGGAAATCTCTTAAGAAGAAGTGGCAGCGAGATAGACATCTCTAGCCTCGCCAATGGCGCACCTACACAGAAATGAATCCCCGCACCAAAACCGATATGTGGGTTCGGTTGGCGAGCCACATTTAAGGAATCTGCGGATTCAAATACGGTTTCATCTCTATTTGCTGAACCCAAGAGACTTACGATTTTCTGACCCGATTTCAGCGCTACCCCACCTATCTCACAGTCACTAGTTGCAGTGCGTTCGAAATACTGTAGCGGCGAGTCAAATCTTAAGAACTCCTCAACTGCAGTTGGAGAGAGTGTAATCGGATCGCCAAATAAACGACTTCGTTCAGATTCATTGTTAAGTAGCGCCACCATCCCGTTTCCAAATCCATTAACACTTGCTTCATGGCCAGCATTTAGCAAAAGAATGCAAGTTGCAATTAACTCGTTAGTAGAAAGTTGTTCGCCTTGCTCATGGACTTGGACTAGATCAGTAATCAAATCCTGCCGAGGTTCACGCTTACGTTCCAACATCAATGAGTGCACGTATGAGGCAAACTCGTTAGCAGCTTGCTGAGCCGCTATTTCGTGCTCTCTGGGTGGATTTACTTCATACATCTTCACAATTGCTTGAGACCAAGGACGAAGTAGATGCTCCTCTTCAGGAGGAAAGCCGAGAAGAAGCGCAATCACCTTTACAGGTAACGGCTCGGCATAATCAGCGATTAAATCGAATTCGCCACCTTTTGCTTCGATTTCATCAAGTAAGCCCGAAACAATCTCTTCGACTTGAGAGCGCATGCCTTCCATCCGGCTGCGATTAAATGCCTTTAGAACCAATCCTCTTAGGCGAGTGTGCTTGGGGGGCTCGCTATCTAATATCGAGTCGGAGTGAAGCCAATTAAAAACTTCCCATTCTGACTCAGGAGTGCGATCGATGTAGATACGGCCAAGATTCTTATTTCGCAAAACCTCATTCGCGTCGCGATGAGTTGCAGCTAAAAATACTTCTAATTCGGGGTGCCAAACTGGTTTATCAAATCGGCGAAGTTCCCTTAAATGTGGATACGGATTTTGCATTACTTCTTGATCGCGAAAATCAATCATGATGTGACATCTTATCCACTAACAAAACGCTGCGGCTAGCGCTTTGGAATTCATCTCTTTCACAACCTCAAGATTCCAACCGTGTGCGCTAGACATCTTTGAATACTCGGCGGATAGTGAAGTATCACTCATTAAGCGATTATCAGTATTAAGTGCCACATTAAAACCGAGACTATGAAAGAGAGCAGCGGGATGATTCTCATAACTCTTAGCTAAACCAGTCTGTAGATTTGAAGTTGGAGCCATTTCGAAGTGTACGTTGGAATCTCGAAGATATTTGGCGCGATCTGAGAGTTTTACATCGTCTCCACTAAAGTCAATTTCATCTAACAGCCTAAAACCATGTCCGATTCGCGGTGCCTTGAATTTAGCGACTGACTCCTCAATATATTCAAAGGGCCCTGCTTCACCTGCATGAATTGTGAATGGAAAATCATTTTTTAGGAGAAGTTCAAATGCCTCGTGGTGCTTTGATGCCGGAAATCCATTCTCAGGCCCAGCAATATCAAAGCCGACTACTCCCCGATTTCGGTATTTCAACGCTGCTTCAGCAACCTCAAAACTTCGCTTCTCTTGACGCATCGCGCAGAGAATTGCCCTTACCTCAATCTTTTTCCCGGATGCACTCACGCTCTGCATACCCTCCTTATAACCAGTTAAGGTGGCTTCAATTACCCCATTAATATCTAGGCCACCTTGGGTGAATAACTCCGGTGCGCCCCGAACTTCAGCGTAAGTAATTCCATCTTGTGCTAGGTCCTCAACACACTCACGAGCTATTCGGATTATGTGATTTCGACTTTGCATAGCTGCAATGGTGTATTCGAAATTCTTCAAATACTTCTCTAAGTCGCCCTCATTACATGCGTCAAAGATGACTCGTTTTAATTCGGCTGCTTCGTATGAAGGTAACTCGATTTGAATTTCCCGCGCAA
>RGYL01000140.1 GCA_010032085.1 Actinomycetota bacterium | reverse complement strand
ATCACTTGAGCCAAACAAGGCAGTTCATGGTGGTGATTGGGTTGATCAACTAGCAGCAGAGGCAGAGATAACCGCCTCTTACCAGCGCTATCAAGCTTAAGTATTACTCAAAATCTCCACCCCGACCGGCAATTTTAGGTTTTGGCAGATGAGGCAGATGCTTTTTAATGTACCGTGCCAACTTTGCAATGATACTCATACTCACCTCCTTAAATAACTAAACTAATGAACCTCGAACTGAGAAGGCTGATGAAACTCTACCCACTGACACAATAAAGGCGGCGGTTCTTAAATCTACTTTATATTTTTTTGCCACCTTATGAACATTTGTAAAGGCTAGCTCCATACGCTCATCCAACTCTTTGCGAAACTTTTCAATCGGCCAGGAGAATTGTTGAATATTTTGAGTCCATTCAAAGTATGAGCCCATTACGCCACCACTATTTGCCAAAATATCCGGCACCACCAACACCCCCATAGAGTTAAGCTTTTGATCGGCAGCATTAGTTATAGGTTGGTTTGCCCCTTCAATAACAAACTCGGCTTTAACTTTTCCAGCATTAGTCTCATTTATCACCCCACCTAAGGCAGCTGGAATTAATAGATCACACTCCACCTCAAGTACATCAGATGCCCCAATTCGGTTATCACTATTAACCTCACTCAGATTTTTAACATTAAAAATGGATTTAATATCAATTCCCTTTTTATCAAAAATTCCACCGGTTACATCTGAGATGGCAACTACATCCATGCCTAACTCTTGGCAAACTAACGCGGTGTACCTTCCAACATTGCCAAATCCTTGAATTGCAACTGTTGCCCCCTTTATTTTTCTCTCATTCTCTTTCAAGGTGGCGGCTGCAATCTGGGCAACGCCTCGACCAGTTGCCTCTTCACGTCCTGCTGCGCCAAATAAGCCAACTGGTTTACCAGTTACGCACGCTGGTTGAAATCCCTCTAAGCGATGAAACTCATCCATCAGCCAAGCCATAGTTTGAGAATCAGTTCCCATATCTGGAGCTGGGATATCTCGATTAGGTCCTAAAACATGGATTAAGGTTCTAGTCCACCTTCTTATTACCTCCTCCTTTTCTAGCGGAAGTAATTTTGAGGCATCAACAGTTACCCCACCTTTGGCACCACCAAATGGGACATCAATTAAGGCAGTCTTCCAGGTCATAAGTGAGGCTAGTGCGCGCACCTCATCTAGATCCACATCTTGATGAAATCTAATCCCGCCTTTACGAGGACCTCTAGCACTTGAGTGTTGAACCCGATAACCAGAGAGAACATCAATACCTGATGCGCGATGTAGTGGAATTGAGATTACAACCTCTCGCTCACAAGCGGTGATCGCTTGAATAACTCCAGAATCAATATTTAATATCTGTCCAGCCAGGCTAACCCGCTGATTTACCTCGTCATACGCTGAGTGAGCGCTCATGAGATTAACCTACATAAAAGTTAAGGGGCTGGTTTAACAGATAGTTAATTGGAGAAGAAAAGGATATGAAATGCTGAGGTGGCAGCTAGATTTAGTTAATACTTATCCACATGATTGTTGATACCGCTTTATATATTGAAGGTCGCCGAGTTGATGGCACTACCGATATCTCAGAACAGGTTGAGCTTGCTCGAAGTAAAAATGGCTTTGTTTGGGTGGGATTAGCTGAGCCGACAAAAGCTGAGTTTGATCATGTTGTAGGTGAGCTAAATTTTCACCCACTTGCAGTTGAAGATGCCGTAAGCGCTAAACAGCGACCTAAGATTGAAGATTATGAGGGTCTAACTTTTTTTGTAATTAAAACTGTATTTTATAATGAATTAAAATCTGAGATTACCACTGGTGAGTTAATGTGTTTTGTGGATAAACATTTTATTGTGATTGTTCGCCATGGCGAGGGCTCACCATTGAGTACGGTGCGCCACGATATTGAGCAACACCCAGATCAACTTAGGATTGGCCCCTTTGCCGTATTGCACGCTGTAATTGATCGCGTTATTGATGGTTACACAAATATTGCAGCAGAGTTAGAAAATGATGTGATAAATATTGAAACTAAAGTTTTTAGTGGAAAGCGAAAGACCTATAGCCAA
>RGYL01000139.1 GCA_010032085.1 Actinomycetota bacterium | reverse complement strand
TTGAGCGCTTCCTTAATTGTCATTACTTGTTGATTTGAATTATCAGCAGCTGCAGATTTACCCAAACGCTTCTCATGAAGGAATGTGAGCGCAAATATTCCAGCAATTATCAGTAGGCCAGAATAGATAAAGAATGGTGCGCGTGGTGAAATCGCAAGTAATGCGCCACCGAATGCAGGTCCGGCAACACCACCAGCAATAAAACCTCCGTTATAAAGGGATTGCGCTCTTCCGCGTTGACTATCACTTACAACTCTTAGCAGCAGAGCTCCGGCCGCAATAGTGAACATTGATGAGCCAAGACCACCAGCTGTACGAAAGAAGAGGAGTTGGCCGTAGTTTTGGGCTAAGCCCGCAAAGAGGGTAAAGCTGGCCACCATAACTAAACCGCATCCCAGAACGAGCCGCTCGCCAAAGCGATCTACTAATTTTCCAGAGAAGAGCCCGGAGACAAAGCGCATGATTGCAAAGCTTGAAATCATTAAGCCAACTAAGGTATTGGAGACATTAAAACTCTTAGCAAATATCGGAATTGCCGGAATTATTACTCCGAAACCAACGGCGACAAGGAATGAAATTGAGGTCAGCACCGAAACTTCACGAGGAAGTCCTTCAAAAGGTGAACGCGGGCGTCTCAACCTAACGATTCTCCAGCGGCATCTTCGCGGGCGCTTGCATGGGCCTGGCTATCTTGAAGTGGCTTCTCTCTTAAGAAAAGGGAGAAGAAGAAACCAATTACAACCACAGGTACCGCGACCCAGAAAACAACTTGGAAAGAATCCATAAATGCGCCGAGCACCGTGTTCTGTGCCTCAACCGGAAGAGTTGAAATTGCTTCGGTATTACTTTCAAGTGAACCAATTACCGAAGGGTCAAGTTTTGCAATCGTATCTGGGTTAGTGATTGCCAATTCCTTGAAACCATTCTCGAGATTCTTTCCGATTTGTTGGCTCAAAATAGTTCCAAAAATTGCAGTACCAAAAGCTCCACCGAGTGAGCGGAAGAAAGTATTTGAGGATGTTGCAATACCTAAATCCTTAAAGTCAACGGCATTTTGCAGGGCTATCACAATGGTCTGCATGGAAGCGCCGAGTCCAGCCCCCAGGATTATTGAGTAAATAGAGAGTTGCCAGTAAGGAGTATCAACTTCAAGTTGGGTCATTAATAGAAGGCCAACGCTCATTGCAATAGTTCCAAGAATCGGGAAGATTTTATATTTTCCGGTCTTTGTGATTATTCGCCCACTAGTGATGGTTACGGTAAGAATTCCGATCATTAGAGGAATCAACTTCAATCCAGCTTCAGTTGCTGTCGCACCTTGGACAATTTGCAAGTAGAGCGGCAACATAATGATTGCGCCAAACATGCCCGCACCGATAATAAAGCCAATTATTGAGGTGAGACTGAAGGTGTGATTTTTGAAGAGGGAGAGCGGAAGAATTGGCTCTACAACACGTTTCTCCCAGAGCATGTAGATGATGACAATTACAAAGCCAAGTGAAAGTGAAGCAACAGTTCGAGGATCACTCCAGCCATTTTCGGGCCCGAGCACAGAGAGTGCAATCAGAATTGAAACGACTGAGGCAACAATCAAGAGCGCACCGAGATAATCAATCTTGTGCTCTCGTTTAACTTTAGGAATATGAAGCACTAACGAGGTAACAATTAGAGCGATAATTCCAAAGGGTAGGTTTATGTAGAAAATCCAACGCCAACCTGTGACCCCTAGGATTTCGGCTCGATCGGAGAAAAACCCACCAAGAAGTGGGCCAGCAACTGATGAGAGACCCCAAACAGCGCCAAATAAACCTTGATATTTACCGCGCTCTCGCGGTGAGACGATATCGCCAACAATGACAAAGGTAAGTGCCATCAATCCGCCCGCACCTAAACCTTGGATAGCTCGGAAAAGAATTAATTGCTCCATAGATGTAGCTGCGCCAGCTAAGAACGAGCCAATTAAAAATACAACAATCGCAAATTGATAGACCGGGCGACGACCGTAGAGATCTGAAATCTTTCCGTACAGCGGAGTGGAAGCTGTTGAAGTTAGCAAATAAGCCGTGACAACCCACGAATAGTGATTGAGGCCATTGAAGTC
>RGYL01000138.1 GCA_010032085.1 Actinomycetota bacterium | reverse complement strand
GAAATCCTCAGCTGGCGCGGCTGCCCGCTTGCCCATCGCCCAAGTTACGAACCTCGTGCGCTCCATGCAGGATGCGAAGGAATTTGGCTGTTTTATAGTCGGTTTAGATGGGGATGCTGATACTGAGGTTGAGGCGATGGAAATTGCGGATCAACCTATTTATCTAGTTGTAGGTAGCGAGGGGCGAGGACTCTCACGCTTAGTCCGAGAGAATTGCGATTTACTAATAAAGATACCTATGAGCAATACCGTTGAATCACTAAACGCTAGTGTGGCGATGTCGATTGCTCTTTATGCAGTCGATAGGAAACGGAATGCTCTATAACCGTTTTATAGCTCTCGGAGACTCCATGACTGAGGGGATGTCTGATGAGATCTACCAAGGTAAATATCGCGGCTGGGCTGATCGTGTTGCTGAAGTCATGGCTGAAAATTGGAACGAATTTACCTATGCAAATCTCGCGATTCGAGGAAAACTTGTAAGTCAAGTTGTAAGCGACCAAATTCCAGAGGCAAAGAAATTTATCGAAGGCAAATCAACACTTGTTTCATTTCATGCTGGCGCAAATGATGTGATTAGACCTAAATATGATCCGGATAAGACTATTTCTACTTATAACTTTGGAGTAGATGAGCTGGTCCGCGCCGGAGCAACCCTAATGCTTTTCTGCGTTCTAGAAGACTCCGGTGCTAAAACACGAGCAGCGCAAGTTTGGAAAGAGCGCTTTAAAGAATTTAACGAAAATGTAAGAAGGCGAGCCGCGGCTGTAGATGCAATTCTTTTTGATCCCAATAGAGATGAATTTTGGCGTGATCCGCGTTTTATTGATGAGGATCGACTCCATCTGAATCATGAAGGTCACAGAAGAGTCGCTCAAGCAGTTTTATCTAGATTCGATCTTCCCCATGATAAGAATTGGCGAGAGCCACTTCCTAAAGCTGAACCAATTACAAGAATTGAAAAAGTACAAGTGGATCTAAATTGGTTTGGAAAATACGCGATTCCTTGGATGGGAAGAAGGCTGCGCGGCAGGTCATCGGGAGATGGAAGATCGGCTAAATACCCTGATCCGGCGCCCTTTTCAGGCAAGCGCGGCTAGAAGCTAAGAGCGGTCCAGCTCCATTTATAAGTTCCGGGCTTTATCCGATATTTCTCTAGTGTGTCTGGGCCACATGATGCGGTTCCAACTCCGCGATGAGTTGCATCAATAGTCACGACGGTATTTCCACTCTCCTTTAGAAATACATTATGCGTGGCGGCTGCAATATCGGTTGAGCGATGCGGAGTAACTGTGACCATCAACGGCTTATCAAGCTGGAAATAAAGTCCGTGATTAGTGCGATTTGAAAGTGAGAACCACCGAACTCCAACATGGCCACCATTTTCTTGTGGCTTTATATAGGGCACATATTGCTCTATAACCTTTGAGCTCCAACGATGAACTTTTCCAATTGAACGATCTGGCATAGTTTCGAAGGGTCCACTACCAAAGTAAACGTAGTTATCTAAATCGCCACTTAACTCAAAATTAATTCCGACCCGAGCAACATCATCTAGCTGGCGCGGTAGCGTGACAACCTCAGTCACTCGAATCCCATCTTCGACTCGCTCAACTATTTGTTGATGCTTTATCGCAATTCCGTTTTCTGTCTTCCAATTTGTAAGAATCTTTATGGTCGCACCCTTGCGAGTTACTTGCGAATTTGAGCGAGTGAGATTTCTAATTCCCCACTTCTCCCACTTCTCAGCGATATGTCCAATCTCATCGTTGTCTGTAGGCGCACGCCAGAGTGTTAGTCGGGGTGCAACCTCCATGCTTGGAAGAAGTATTTGACCATCTGAAGAAACAAATGGATTTGATTCTTTTGAAATTTTGGCTTTGGTAAGTGGCTTACTTGCGAGTGCAAACTGCGCCCAAGCAACTTCGCTTCCAAGATGCGCCCAAGGCTTACTTACAGCAAGTTCAAGATTAAAGTTAATGAAGCGCTCGCCCGGACCCTCCCCGGCTTTAAGCGACTTAGCCGGAACTGTAAATACCGCCTTATTTCTAGCCTTTACGCGAGGTAATTTCACATCCCCAGAGAGAGTCACTTTGCCGTTCACGGTGATTTCATAGCGGAGCTTGAAGTCTCTTAAATCGTTAAAGAACTGTTTGTTG
>RGYL01000137.1 GCA_010032085.1 Actinomycetota bacterium | reverse complement strand
CTGGTTTAGCTCACAGGATCTTGATCGCCACCGAACTCGAAGAGTTTCACCACTCAAGATCAATTACCGCGGAGTGGATGTTTATGGCCAACCTCCCCCAAGTCAAGGCATGATCTTGATGGAAGAGCTACTTATTGCCGAAGGCTTTGCACTTGCTTCTTTAAGTGAAGCGGAGCGAATTCACTTTATGGTTGAAGCAAAGAAAATTGCTTTCCAAGATCGCTACGAGATGTTAGGCGACCCAGAATTTATCGATATTGCTTTAGACAACTTGTTTAGTAAGTCCTCCATCGACTCAAGGCGAGCGCGAATTAATGAGAAACAAGCGAATTGTGAACCGGTGAAATATAACCAAGAAGGAAGTGACACGACTTATTTTCTTACCGCCGATCTTGATGGAAATGCAGTTTCTTGGATTCAAAGCGTTTTTCATGGGTTTGGTGCATCTTGGGCAATACCTGGTACCGGAATAATTATGAATAACCGGTTAACGGGTTTCTCGCTCGATCCAAATTCGCCAAACTTAATTGCACCCGGAAGAAGGCCCGCTCATACCCTTAATGCTTGGCTGGCTACGCGTGAAGATGGATCGCTCGCCTACGTTGGTGGCACTCCCGGTGCAAATATCCAAGTTCAAACTAATTTTCAATTGCTTGTCAATGCCATCGATTTGAAATTAACTCCGCAAGAAAACGCCGAAGCGCCTCGTTGGCAACACTTGAATGGACCTTCATATTCTGATGCAGAGGAGAATTTCGACGGCGTACTTCAAATAGAGAACCGCGTTGGCGGCGAAGTGATTAAATCCTTAAAGAATCTAGGACATAAAGTTGAAGAAATTGGTGAGTTTTCTCATGGCTCTTCGGTTCAACTATTGGAAGTTCTTGAAGATGGAACCTATGTGGCGGGTTCAGATCCTAGGTCTGAGGGTCATGCCGCCGGCTTCTAATAGAATCCGCTCATGAAACTCTTTGATGAACTTGGTGGACCATTTGATCTAATTTTTGGACTCCCCGTCCATCCGCTAGTCGTGCATTCTGCAGTTGTACTTGTGCCACTAGTTGCTTTTGCTGGCATTGCCATGTCATATATCCCAAGTTTTTCAAGACGTTACGGCAAAGTGATTCTCATCTTGGCACTTGTCGCACAAGTATCACTCTTTGTGGCAAAGCTAAGCGGTGAATCTTTCGAGGAAAGATTAGGCAAGAACATCGAACGGCATGCTGACTTAGGCGAGATTGCTCCCTTTACATTTATCCCATTACTGATTCTTTTATATATACGTTGGCGTTTCGATCGAGAAGGTGCAAATACTGGTTCACCGATTGTTCGTCGACTAGTTTCTATCCTGCTCGTTGCGGCCGCGATTTTGGCACTCGTCTATATCTTCTTAGTGGGACACTCTGGCGCAGATTCCGTCTGGGGTTTTGTTAAAGATTTATAACTAGCGCCGACTGAGGCGAAATAGCGCCACGCTTATTAAGCCACTTAGGAGCGAGCCAAAGATAACCGCGGTGACCGCAAGGTCTTGGGTAGCGCCAGGATCAAAGGCTAACTTCGCGATAAATATTGCTACGGTAAATCCAATTCCCGCTGTGCTTCCCGTGGCAATCAGCTTTAAACCATCTCCATCCTCAGGCAACTCAGCCAATCTAGCTCTTGAAACTACTTTTGAAGTGAGAAAAACTCCTAGCGGTTTTCCTAAAACTAACCCAGCCATGATGCCCCACGCGACTGGGGAATCAAGTGCATCAGAGAGTGCAGTTCTGCTCAGTTCAACTCCTGAGTTTGCGAACGCAAAAACCGGAACTACAAATAGCGTTGATAGCCCATGAAATCTTGCCTCTAATTTCTCCACAATGGTTACTTCGCCATCTTCGCTATCACTCCAATTCTTATCTTGTATTGGGGTAGCTGGTGCAAGAACTCCCATTATTACTCCGGCGAGGGTTGGATGAAGTCCTGCCTTATAAAGGCTGTACCAAAGCAGCGCACCTACAAAAACATAAACATAAATTTTCATAACTTTTAAACGCTGTAAAGCGAGAGTAGCGACTATCGCAAGCGCTCCGGCAAGTATCCAAGAGAAAATAACTCCACTCGAATAAACAAGTGCAATAATCAAGATTGCGCCAATGTCATCGATAACCGCAAGTGCTA
>RGYL01000136.1 GCA_010032085.1 Actinomycetota bacterium | reverse complement strand
ATATTGGGCATCTGAATACAACATCAGCGGATTCCGTTTTGATTTGATGGGCCTTCATGACATTGAGACGATGCAAGAAGTTCGGAAAGAGCTTTCGGCAATCGACCCAACCATCATCATTATCGGAGAAGGTTGGAATATGGGAACTCACCCAAGTGAGATTCGCTCCAATCAGAGCAATATCGAGAAGCTCGATGGAATCGCAGTATTTAATGATCAGATCAGAGATGGCATTAAGGGATCTGTATTCACAGCATCAGATAAGGGCTTTGCGACGGGTACTTTTGGAAAGAAGAACAATGTGATGGCGGGAATCGTTGGAAACACAGATTTTGCATCAGATATCCTTCCAGCATTTACCACGCTCTCCCCCGCTCAATCTGTCAATTATGTGGAAGCACACGACAACAACACTTTAGAAGATAAGTTAAGGCTAAGTCTCTCTACAAAGAATAGTTCGACAATCGCTTCCTACCATCGTCTTGCGAGCGCAATACCGCTGCTTGCCCAAGGGATTCCATTTATCCACGCTGGTCAAGAGTTCCAAAGATCCAAGAATGGTGACTCAAACTCATATCAGTCTGGCGATGAAATTAACTCTTTGAAGTGGAATCTCATTTCAAAGAATGCGGTCACCCGTAATTATTTCAAAGGACTACTTAATCTCAGGGCAAAACATTCTGCATTTAGGATTTCTTCTACCGCAGAGTTAAAATCTCACTTCAACTTTATCAAGACTCCAGACGAAGCAATTGCTTACACAATAAAAGGTGGCGCTCTCAAGGATTCCTGGAATACCATTGTGGTGATTCATAATGCCAAGCTTGCGAATATGAAGGTTACTTTGCCTTCTCAAGGTGATTGGAACGTGGTTGTGGAAGGAAACAAAGCTGGTACCAAAGTCCTGCGCACCATCAGAAACGCTAATCTCGTAGAAATCAAACCCCTCTCAACCATGGTTCTTTACTCAAAGCAGCCATAGATATAATGATCTCGTGACGAACTACATTCGAAAATATCAAGTACGTGGAATTCCTGGCTATGTCAATCGAATTAGTTTTGATCAAACAATTGTCGACTACTGGAGTCCAGTAGGAGGAAGTGATCATCTGTTACTTGCACATGATGGCCAGAATATTTTTGATCGAAAAAAAGCAACTTTCACTTACACCTGGAAACTTGCCCAGAATGCGATTCGAGTTGCGGAAGAAGAAGGAAAGATAGCCCCTCTAATCATTGGCGTTTTTCATAGCTCTTCTTCGGTTGACCCAGATGGTCGAGTTAAAGACTTAACCCCGGAAGATGCGTTCCGAGAAGGCGTCAAAGCAGCAATGCCAACTCAACTTAATGTCGAACAACTTCATGGCAACAAGTACCTTGAAAAGATTTTTAACGTCATTGCACCAGAGCTTATTGAAGAAACCAGAAGCTCCGTAACTCCTGATGCCACTGCCATGATCGGATCTTCTATGGGAGGACTTGCGACACTCTATTCTGCAATCCGTTTCAAGGAAAGGTTTCATACCGCTCTGGCTCTGTCTCCACATTGGCCTCTTGGAGGAGATCCACTTGTTGATTGGATGATCAATAAACTTCCAAATCAAGATCACTTTAGGATTTGGATGAGTCGTGGAACTAAGGGGCTTGATGCATCATATAAACCTTTTCAAGACCGAGCTGACGCTTTAATGCGAAAACTCGGTTGGGACGAAAGCAGTTTTAGAAGCAAGGTATATCACCGAACTGCACACAATGAGAGATCTTGGGCAAGTTACGTCAACGAACCCTTGCGTTTTTGGCTTAGTAATTAATCTTAAATTCTCGAATTTTAGAATAAACAATTTCGCTCTTCTGATTGCGAGCAATTGCAATTACTTCAATAATTGTTCCTGATTTATATTTTCTTGGTGGAAGAAATACTCTATAGAGCCCTCCTTCAACTTCATCGCTCTTAAATGTACGGCGATCTGCAGTTCCAATGTTGCTCCACTTAGAGCCTCCCTTCACTCGCACCTGGAAATTAACTTCCACAAATTCATCTCCTGGAACGGTGGCTTGAAGGGATAGCCAATTGGGCGTTGCAAAGTCATAGTTAATCTTTGACAAATTAACGGCCAACTTCGCCGAAGACTCAAAAGGTGTTGTCGCTTTCAGAATCAC
>RGYL01000135.1 GCA_010032085.1 Actinomycetota bacterium | reverse complement strand
TGGTAAACCTCGGCTATAGCAATAACCAACGCCTTCAAGGCCGTCATCACAGCGAACTTTTACGATTGTGTAAGTACGTACTTTAAAGACAGTCGAACCAACTACTACCGGTTCCGGTAAAGGTACTTTTGCCTCAAATACTTCGATGTTCGAGATCTTTGACAAAATTAATCCTTGAGATTTAGCAGTGCAAGAGCGCGATCTTCTAATTCATATCGTCTCGGAGAAGTATTACCCCGAGCAATCATGTCTTGATAAAACTCAGATATCGCCTCTTTAAGGCTAAAGCGCGGTACAAAACCGGTGTAATTCTGTAATTTTCGATAGTCGAGATATCCAGTTGACTCAGGGAATGGAAAGAGCATGTCGCGAAGGTTAAAACCTTGCTGTTGCAAACTTGGGTGGTTCGGATCAACAAAGTGAACTTTTGCTTCCTTACCTACTACTTCTGAACAAATTCTTACAAACCCCATGCCAGTTATTCCTTCAGGTATTGCAATATTGAAAGCTTCGCCATCAACATGCGACTCAGCGCGAGTTAAAGCTAAGAGCGCCTTGGCAACATCTCCCGCATAGATGAAAGATTTAACTGATTCGCCAAGATTCGGCACTAGGACTGGACGGTCATGAATTATCCGACTTAAAACAAATCCCTCGCGATCTTCATAGTTGTCAATTCCCATCACATAAGGCAGACGACAAGAAACGGTTTCAAAATAGCCATTGCTAGAAAACTCGAGAAGAAAGTTTTCGCCTTTAATTTTTTCATCCGAGTATGTGAAGAAAAGCTCATTGGGGGCTCTCTCGAAATGCTCTTGAATTGGAAAATAGTTGCTCTTTTTATAAACAGCTCCGCTTGAGATAAATAGATATCTTCCAATATTTCCCTTCAAAACCTCTCCGGCTTCTTTAACCCAAGCAGATGGATATGCTGAAAAATCAATTACGACATCAAATTTTGAACCCTTTAGCACCTCGACTGCACCAGGATTTGAGCGATCAATCTTTAGCGCTTTAACCCCAGAGACAGGTTCGTTAGTACCGCGATTTGCAATCGTAACTTCGTAGCCGGCTTCCAAGAACTCACGACTTACGTACTTTCCCATGAATCTGGTGCCACCAAAAATAAGCGCTTTCATATGCAAATCGCCCCTGACGTTGGATCTAATAGTCGCTTTATACTTCCACAATGTCGAGCCTTAAACGAGTGGACTTAACTAACTCTCAATTAGATGCGCTCCGGGAAATCGTGGGAGATCGGTTATCGATCAATGAATCCGTGCTCGACCAACACGGGCGAGATGAGTCAGCTTTTCCCCCGGTTCTCCCATCTGCAGTTCTTTACCCAAAATCAACAGATGAAGTTTCGCGCATTCTCTCAATCTGCAACTCTGAGTTAATCCCAGTTGTTCCTTTTGGAGCAGGCACTTCACTCGAAGGACATGTCTTGCCACTTCGAGGCGGCATAAGTCTTGATATGACTGAGATGAATAAAGTGTTGAAGATTTCTGCGGAAGATCTAACTGTGCGAGTGGAAGCGGGAGTTACTCGAGTTACCTTAAATAATCTTCTCTCTAAAGAGGGCCTTTTCTTCTCTGTAGATCCCGGAGCGGATGCAACGTTAGGCGGAATGGCATCAACCGGCGCTGCCGGCACCACAACGGTTAAGTACGGTTCGATGCGCGAAAATGTATTGGCGCTAACTGCCGTTCTAGCTGATGGAACAGTCGTGAATGTAGGGCGCTCAACTCGCAAACTCTCCGCCGGATATGACCTTACGAGATTGTTGGTGGGTTCTGAGGGAACGCTCGCTGTTATTACTGAATTAACTCTTCGAATATTTGGGATCCCCGAGAAGATGTCGGCCGCAATAGTTCGTTTTAACTCTCTTAAAGATGGCGTCGCAGCTGCAACCCGGGTAGTTCAGATGGGAACTAACGTCGCTCGTTGTGAATTCCTTGACCCCGCAAGTATCCGAAACGCGAACAAACACAGTGGCTTGACGCTCCCAGAGCAACCCACTCTTCTATTCGAGTTTCATGGAAGTCCAGCGAATGTCGAATCGGATGCAAAGTCTGCAAAAGAGATTGTTCAAGAATTTGGTGGATCAGATTTTGAATGGACTTCGGATGAAAGCGAACGAAGAAAACTTTGGCAAGCA
>RGYL01000134.1 GCA_010032085.1 Actinomycetota bacterium | reverse complement strand
TGAATTGGAAAATCTTCAGGATAAATCACATAATCCCACTCACGCTTTAACCGCCATGCATTATTGATTGCAATACAACTACTAAATAAAGAAAGATCTAATGAATTAATACGCACCGCGTCGGGTGCACTACCAACAATTAAAACCACATTCATAACGTGCTTCTATAGTTATTTAATGAGTTTATTAAGCTTTATTATTTCCTCTTAAATCAGCTTTGCTTTCAGTTTTTTTCTTACAACATATAAGATAAACAGCCGTTGCAATGCTAGTTGCTAAACTAAGTACAGTTAAGCTAAAACATATTTTTCTAATCATAAACCTATTTTATCATAACAGGTTTTATTAAAACTACATTTTAATTTAAATTTGAAAGACTGCGACTTTATGTTTTTGAATAATCCTTTGTAATGTTTAATTAAATTAAAAAGTGTAATATTGAGTCATGCTTCCTATAATAAATCATCCTGATTACGTAGCCCAAATTGGTGATGATCATAAATTCCCAATTAAAAAATTTGGGGAATTATTTAAATTATTAAAAAATGATAGAATAATAGGTGAAAAAAACTTGCACATTCCAGGACCTGCAAGTTTAGAAGATTTATCAAGGGTTCATACTCATGAGTATATTGAAAAAATATCTAATTTAACATTAAGCCAAGAAGAGGAGAGAAAATTGGGTTTTCCAATGGTCCCAAGCGTTCGACAACGATCTTTTGTTGCAACGGGAGGAACTATTTTAGCAGCACAACTTGCATTAAGTGAAGGACTTGCTTGTAATACCGCAGGAGGGTCACACCATGCTTTTGCAAACTCCGGTAATGGTTACTGTGTATTTAATGATGTAGCGGTTGCTGCAAAAAAATTAATTTCAGAACATCACATTAAAAATATTTTAATTTTTGATTTAGATGTTCATCAAGGTGACGGGACTGCTAAAATTTTTGAAAACGATGAAAATGTTTTTACTTTAAGTATTCATTCTAAAAAAAATTACCCGCTCAATAAACAATTAAGTAATTTAGATATTGAATTAGATGAGGGGATAAAAGATGATGAATATTTAAAAATCGTCTTCAATGCTTTAGAAGAGATGAATAAAAAAAAATTTGATTACGTATTTTATGTTGCTGGAGTTGATGTCCATGAGGATGATCGCATTGGTAAATTTAAAATTAGTACTGAGGGAATTAAAAGAAGGGAAGAATTAGTTATTCATAACTTTTATAAAAAAAGGGTTCCTCTTTGTGGAGTATTGGGTGGAGGATATAATAAAGACTTTAATCAATTAGTTTATCTGCACTCTATACTGCACCGAACTTGTCATAATTTATTACATTATGAAAATTAGAACAGAAGCTGTTAGTCACCTTAATCATTTTTGTGAGAATTTTTTAAGTCAATATTCAAAGAGTAGAAATTTTGATTTTGGTAAAGATAAAAGAGATAACACCAGTTGTTTATCAAAATATATTACCCACCGAGTGATTGATGAATTAGAAGTTATAAAATCAGCTCATTCAAAATATCCTTACCTTACCATTGAAAAATTTATCCAAGAAGTATTCTGGCGAACATACTGGAAAGGTTGGTTAGAACTACGTCCAAGAGTTTGGCAGGTTTACAGACAAGATTTAATAAAATTAGAGGAAGAGAAAAAAAATATAAATTATCAAAATGCAATTCATGGAAGGACAACGGTTGAATGTTTAAACGTTTGGGTACATGAGTTAAAAGAGACAGGATATTTGCATAATCACGTAAGAATGTGGTTTGCAAGTATTTGGATTTTTACTTTAAAACTTCCTTGGCAACTTGGGGCTGATTTTTTTTTAAAACATTTACTCGATGGCGATGCTGCATCAAATACATTAAGTTGGCGTTGGGTTGCGGGGTTGCAGACAAAGGGTAAACATTATTTAGCAACCACTTGGAATATTAATAAATTCTCAGCCAAAAAATATGAAAATCTAAAATTAAATGAAAAAGCAGCTTCTTTATTTGAAAGTGAAAATTTTAAGCAAATACCTCTTCACTTTGACAAAATAGAAAGGGAAAACTCATTATTTCTTATTCATAATTTAGATAGCTCGTATTTATTAAAACATAAGGACAAAAAATTTAATCATTATGGCATGTTTAATTTTAACTCTTTACT
>RGYL01000133.1 GCA_010032085.1 Actinomycetota bacterium | reverse complement strand
ACATAAGAAGGCGCTTCAACCAAAACAACATCACCTGGATCAATAAAGATGCGTGAAATTAAATCAAGGGCTTGTTGGGAGCCGGTTGTTACTAAAACATCATCGGGGTTGGCGCGAATTCCTTCAAGGGCCATAACATCACAAATCTGCTCGCGCAATTTTGGATGTCCTTGACCGCTTCCATATTGCAGGGCCTCTTGTCCATGTTCTCTAACCAACCTCTCAACAATTGATGCCATCACATTCATATCAATTGCAGTTAAGTTGGGCATCCCACCAGCAAGTGAGACGATTTCAGGGCGAGATGCAACGGCAAAAAGTGAGCGAATTTCACTCGGTTTCATATGTGCAGCGCGATGAGCAAATCGCTCTTGTAGATTTTCTGGTTCGTGTGTACGGAACCGTTCTATATGCTCACCGGACATTCGCGAATTCTCCCACAACTCGTGGGTTTATCGCACAAATTTAGTTACGGATTCCCGCTCTTCTAAGGTCCTCAATACGAAGCGTTCCAGTTTTCGCATCCTCTTCAGCAGAGAGAAATAATCTTTGAATAGCGATAACTATTCCCTCTGCAACCGTGTCACGAAATGTAGGGTCACTCAATCGATTGGCGTCCTTTGGATTTGTTATATATCCAAGTTCAAGACGAATCGTGGGCGCTTTAGTTAAACGGAGTAAATCCCAAGTTTTTGCGTGGGTTCGATTATTGGCGAGATCAGTACGCGCACAGATTTCTCGCTGAACAAGTGTGGCAAAACGCTCACCCACGAGGGAATGAACCCCATGTTGGTCGCTGCCATAAAAATATGTGGAAACACCATGAGCTTTATCGTTTTTATAATTATCAATACCAATTGAAATGACTAAGTCAGCGTTTACCGAATTAGCAAAAGAAATTCGCTCAGCTTCGGTTGGCGATAATTCGGCACCTCTAGTTAAGATGACTGAAACACCAAGGGCAATTAATCTTCCTTCGATTTTTGCAGCAAGATCAAAAGTTAAATTCGAGATCTCACTTCTCGGGCTCGGATCAAGAACAATTATTTTGTCGGCAAGCGCCGGGCCACGTTTTGCGCGATCTGCCTGGGCACGTAGCTCTACAGGAGCGCCCCCAGTAACTGTGCGCAATAAGCGCATTAGAGAGATTACAGTTCCCGGGCCACAGACTCCATCCGCAACTATCCCTACTGATTTTTGAAAATCTTTAACTGCACTTTCTGTTAATGCGCCATAAATCCCATCAACTCGTCCCGGGTTAAATCCCATCTCTACCAATCTCGCTTGTAG
Organism: Actinomycetota bacterium; assembly: GCA_010032085.1. Taxonomy (GTDB): domain Bacteria; phylum Actinomycetota; class Actinomycetes; order Nanopelagicales; family Nanopelagicaceae; genus MAG-120802. The sequence continues at coordinate 899 of RGYL01000133.1, read as the reverse complement.
AGAGGCCACATCATCTCCGCGCATTGTTGGTTCTTGGATTCGAAGCGAGCGGTCGCCTAATTTCCAACGCGCTTCCTCGAGTGCTTTTTCAGTTGGTAAATCAACTACACCCGAAACTGATAGACCACGAGCTTGTTGGAAGGCGCGTATAGCCTCAGCAGTTCTCGCATCAAACTCTTCGGTGACGACATCCAAAAATCCGAGGCGGTGCAGCGTTGCCTTAACGGTCGCTACTAACTCCCCGCGGTCACCGGGTTTGAGCATTCTTATCTACTTTAAATAATCAGAGAGCTCTTTGACAATTGCTGGCTTTGGCCGGGCGCCAACAATGCTCTTTACGATTTGGCCGCCAACAAAGAGGTTCATAGTAGGAATTGAGCTAATTCCATATTTCATCGCTATCGGGCCCTCTTCATCGGTATTGAGTTTTACTATTTTTATCTTGCCGGCATATTCATTGGAGATCTCCTCCAATATCGGAGCAACCGCTTTACATGGACCACACCACTCGGCCCAGAAATCTACGAGGACTGGGGTCTCACTCTTTAAAACTAAATCATTGAATGTTGCTGCAGTTACTTTCTCGGTTGCCATTTATCTCTCCTCGTTTATCTCTAGATTTATTGCTAGTTCTAACTCTAGTGCCCAGCTAAGAATCGTTCTGCGTCAAGAGCGGCCTGACATCCCGATCCAGCGGCGGTGATAGCTTGTCGATAGGTGTGATCCACAAGGTCGCCACAGGCAAAAACACCCTTCAAATTTGTGCGGGTGGAGCGCCCTTCAACTTCAACATATCCCTCACCATTTAAATTAACTTGCCCCTTTACTAACTCGCTCCGTGGGAGATGTCCGATAGCGACAAAGAGCCCCGTGAAATCCTTAACACTCTCCGCGCCTGT
>RGYL01000132.1 GCA_010032085.1 Actinomycetota bacterium | reverse complement strand
AAATAGTCAGTAGGGCCGTCAATACGAGGATGGCGGCAAGAACTAAGTAAGTACTATCCACACCAAATCTTTCAACAGAGATCCCAGTTAAAACCATTCCAAGTGGAGGCGCCGCGTAAAACGCTGCGGTCTGGACGCCAAATACTCTGCCATGTTGATCTTCGGGAACTCTGTTCTGAATCAAAGTGCTAATCATTGGATTGAATGGCCCCCAAGATAACCCTAGGAAAAATCCAGCCACTACAAGAATTGGCAATGTCGGAAGAAAAGCCATCGGGACAATGCTTAAGGCGCTACCAAGTAAGGTTACTCGCGCTAGCGTCTTACGAGAAATTTTTTTGCTTAACCATCCATAACCAAATGCTGTCGTGGCGGACCCACTACTTTTGGATGAAGGTTCATAAGGTAACAATTCTATTGTTCGAGAAGTTGCAGAAAGTTGACTCCTTTCCTACAAAAAAATTTGCGAAGAGACTCTTTGAAGTTGTTGCATTCTTACTACATAGTATTTATGCTATAGCCTTAGGACCTAGAAACAAGGGAGAAGTAGATGTCCGAGTTGCTGGATGGAGGCAATTGCGGTAGTCCCTAGCGGGATAGCGCTCGGCCTAAATCCCTATGCCACAGTAATAGCAGCCGCAATTGGTAATGCGATAACTATTTTTCTCTTTGCTTTCTTGAGCGACAAGATCAGGCAAAGAATTATTAATAGACGAATTTCGAAAGGAAAGAGCGGAGATTCGGCTAAGTTTGAAAAAGCGTTAAAGGCCTTTGACAAGTATGGTGTATACGGAATGGCTTTCTTGGGTCCCATAATTATCGGTACTCAATTTGCGGCTGCAGCATCGGTGGCTGCGGGCGTAAAACCGCTTAGAGCATCATTACTGGTTACGACTAGCATGGCAGTTTGGGCTTCCTTGATTGCATTCGTTATGGTCGCACTTGATATCAATTTCGAAGTTTTACAGGAGAGATAATGCAACGTGAAATCACCCCTGATGTTTTAAGAGGTTTTGCACTACTCGGAATACTTGTGGTCAACATTCAATTCATGGCGTTAAGTAGCGATCAAGGTGCTCGGGGCGAGTGGGTTCTCGGTCTAGCTAATGGGAGTGCAACCTGGATTATCGCCGCAATCTTTGCCGGGAAATTTTACCTACTCTTCTCATTTCTATTCGGCTATAGCTCTCAGTACATAATTAAAAACGATAGGAAAAATACCAGGCGATGGATAAAAAGGTGTTTTGCCCTAATGGCGTTCGGGGCTATCCACTTCACATTCTTCTGGCATGGCGACATCATCTTTCTCTATGGTCTCTTCGGACTTCTTCTTCTGGCCTTCATCTTTAGAAGTGACCGCGTGATAAAGATATGGACACGAGTTATCTACGGAGTATCGGTATTCTTGATAACTCTCGTGGCTGTAAGCCTGTTGATTGGGGAGCGATACTTCCCTGAGCAAATGAATTCCGAATACGTAGAACCAAGACTGAACGAAGTTTTACGGAGTGGAACCTACTTAGAATCAATCGGACCTCGTGTAGAGCTTTGGGTTTTTGGACTCATTTCTGGAGTCTTCCTTCAAGGAGGAATGGCATTTGCAGCATTTCTACTAGGAATGAGATTGGCTAGAAGCAACTTTCTCTCTGCACCGTTCGACAATCTTCAGAATTCAAGATTGATTAAGCGCGGGCTCGTTCTTGGCCTTCCAATACAAGCGATTGCTGCTTTGATATTGGTGCGAAATGAGCAATCAGTTAAAACTTCCGAGGGAGTCTATTTATTTTCTCTTTTTCTTGGTTTCTTAGCTGCGCCTCTGCTTTCGATGGCTTATGTTGGAATCATTAGAAAAATTGTGGTCACTAAACCCGAGAGCGTTTTATGGATGATGCCCGTGGGCCGCATGTCACTAACGGTATACATATCGCAATCCGTATTGACTTCACTGATTTTTGGTCCCTGGGGATTGGGACTTTTCCAGAAGCTTGAAACATGGGCCCTAATTCCAGTTGCTATCGGAATCTGGTTATTCCTTGCGTATCTAGCCTCCCTTTGGCTAGCGAGATTTAAGCAGGGACCTCTAGAGAAGGTAATGCATATTCTTACTTCCAAGAAGTTGGACTCAAGTACCGAATAGATCCCACTAAATTTCCGGGCTAATCGGAGCTATGACGAACTCATGATAAATAA
>RGYL01000131.1 GCA_010032085.1 Actinomycetota bacterium | reverse complement strand
TCCTCCTCAACTTGAGCGCGATGAATCTGCAGATCTCCTTGCTTAGTTATTCGAATCGTTAACTTCTCAGATAGACGTTCAATCAATATATTCGCATAACCTTCATTTAAATAATCCGCGACATTAAACTTCGAAAATGCAAAATTCTTAGTTATATCTTTCTTGCCATCATGAGCGACGACTTGTAGGAGAAGTTCATCTTTTATCAGGACTGGCCTGATATCAATACGCTCATATCTCGGGTGATGAGATTTTCTTTTTCCTGAGATGACAACCCGCTTAAGTGAGTTTGGCTCACAGATCCATCCCTGAATGGTTTCGATATCTTCCTTTTTCATACCTGAGTTAGTCTAGGGCGATGAAAAAGGCTAACCCGGCTCTATGGATATTGGTCCCGCTTAGCCTCATTCTTGCCACTAGTTCGCTCTGGGCCACCTTTCACTTTGGCCCGACGGGATCTAAGGCCTACGCCACAAAACAATGTGACTCTCTAAGAACTTTTGTTTTGGATGAAGAGAATGCCGGAAAAGCTGATTGGACTATTTATAAAGGTCAGGTCAATGAATACTTAGGATTAAATCCGGAAGTAAATCGGACAGAAATTGTGGATTCAATGTCTAAATCAGTCGTAAAAGTTTTGGAGCATGACCTTAAAATCTATGAACGGCTCAACCGTTTTCCAGCTTGCTTATTGGCGACTCGAAGAGATGAAGTTCCTGGATTGATTGATGAAACACGAACCGCAATCGAATATTTGAAGGAGAGTTTTGATCCTTCAACGGGTGAGTGGAATACCGATTTTTATGCTGACTATTTGAGCGCGAACCAGTTCCTCAAGAAGTCAAAAGAAAAATCCGCTTAATCTAGAGCGGAATACTTACCAAGATTACGGTTAGCGCTAAAGCTAACAGCACGCCCTGAAGCAGAATAATTGTTGCAGTTTTGCGATCAGCTCTTCGATCTTCTGGACTTTGGACGCGCGAAATATCTCCAAGTTTGCCGAGATTAAAAGTGCCCATTAGTCCGTAAGCAAGACAGAACTTCTTTCGCGACTGAATAAATCCGATTGAGAAGACCATCAGCGGCGCAAAAAGAGACCAACGGGCGGAATTTGCCGTATCTGCTGCAACTAATCCGAGAAAGCTTGCCAAGGTAAGAACCAGACCAATGACTGCCACAATCTGGCGCCGTCTAATTTCGGCCTTACCTAGATTGCAAGTTCCGGGAATATAGGAATATGTCATTAGATGACATCCTCGAACTCTTCATCGTCAGTCCACACGGTACTTACCTCTTCCTGTTTCTCAAACCAGGAAAGGAAAGAGAGGATGCCCTTTATCGCTACTGCGATTAAGGCAACTAGTGTGAAAATGCGACGTACGAACTTCATGGCAAAATTCTATTGATTCCCCTAAATTCTTTCTAGGGCAGCCATGGCAGCGTTATGGCCTCCAATTCCACTTACTCCACCACCGCGTTTACTACCCGCACCTGCGAGCAAAATTCGTGAATCACTCGTCTCTACGCCCCATCTAGATACTTCATCTGTACTCCGCCAAGGAAATGAGAGATCACCATGGAAGATATTTCCCCGTGGTAGATCAAGCTCCGCCTCCAATTCCTGGGGAGTTTTTACCTCTATGCAAGGGTGGCCGTACTTGTCCTTCAGAAGTAAAGGTTCGATTGGTTCAGCAAGATATTTGTTTAAGCCACGCAAAATCCGAGTTGTTACTTCAACTTTAACTCGATCATGGTCAAGATCAAAGAGAGATGCTGGGGTATGTAAGGCAAAGAGAGTCAAGGTGTGATTTCCGGCCGCTTGCATTTCATCACTTAATATTGATGGATCGGTCAAAGTGTGGCAGTACATTTCTGCAGGAATCACATCCGGAATTTGCCCCAACTTTGCTTGCTGATAGGCAAATTCGAGTTGCTCATATTTCTCATCGATGTGAAAGGTGCCAGCAAAAGCTAACTTGGGATCAATTCCACTCTTTAATCTAGGTAGGCGCGATAAAACCATATTGATTTTGATTTGGCATCCGTCTCGACCATTTTTTGCCTTGATACCCGATAATTTCTCAAGTCGCTTAGGTGAACAGCCAGCTATTGCCATCTTTGCTTTGAATGATTCACCATTACTGCTTACGACTGTTACTCCATTTGAACCTGACTCAATTCTTTCAACTTC
>RGYL01000014.1 GCA_010032085.1 Actinomycetota bacterium | reverse complement strand
TGGAGCGCTGTACACGGCCTCGCAGTTTTAGTTGCCCAACGCGCTCTGTTGCAGCGCGATCAAGAGTTAGCTCTTCGCCAGATTATGGATGGCGTACAGCGTGCACTGGCGCCACACTCTAGGAGGGCTTCATGAGCGAGTTGATTCCTTCGAAAACCAAAGATGAAATACAAGATGATAAAGAAAGTTCAAACGAAGATCGACGTGAGCAAGAAATTAAGGGCGATAAGCCCCCACATCACGACTAGTTCTCAGACTTAGTGGGCGCCTTACTCTCCGTTTTAGATTCGGATTTTGTCTCACTCTTTGCTTCGGGTTTTGCCTTGGAATCAGTTTTATAAAAACCAGAACCTTTAAAGACGACTCCCACATTTGAATAAACCTTGCGTGCTGGCGCACCGCACTCAGGACAGGTATCAATCGCCTTATCTTGGAATGATTGAAATACCTCAAAGTGGTGCTCTGCTTCACACTTATATTCATACGTTGGCACGGCGTAATCTTAGGTTCGTGGTGGCGAATCTTCTAATCGGAATCAGCGATGCTCTTTGATCTACTAAATACTCTCTTAGGCGCACTAACCCTAGGCCTGCTCCTTTCGTTGAGTTTTGTATTTCCAGAATCAGCAGGGCGATTCACGGAGTCCTCAAAGAAGTTACGCGAGCGGATTCCGATTCTTTTGGGCCTTTGGTTGCTTGCCGCTATTGGAAACTTATTGGCGACTCTGGCAAATTTATTTGAATCTCCCATCACTGAAATGCTTGATGCAACAACAATTCGTTCTTATGTAACCCAGACCTCTCTCGGTCGCCTGCAACTCATACAAGTCTTCGCAATTCTCATCTTGCTCATATTCTTTAGAGCCATCCGCAAAACTGGTGGGGCACTCCTTGCTTACTTTGTATCAGTCATTGGTTTTGCCGCGCCATTATTACAAAGCCACACTTCGCAAGCGGCAGGACATGGGTTAGCTATCGGCTCATTAATAATTCATGTAATCGCGCTTTCTTCTTGGGCAGGTTCAGTTTTCTCATTTCTTTTTATGGATACCCAAACGAGAGGGTTCACGCTAAAGAGAGTTGGGGTCATAGCAAATTGGTCGGTCTTGGCTGTTGTGATTACGGGAAGTACGAGTGCGATATTGCGGTTGGGGTATTCGAGCGATTGGTTTAGTACTTATGGGTTAATGATTTTTGCCAAAGTTTTAATTTTGGGTTTAATCGCATTTGTGTCAAAGAGAATTCGGGGCAATATAAGTGATGAGAGAGCAATAAAGTTTGAGATAACCCTCTTAACTATTGTCATTTCGATGGGAGCGCTACTTTCAAGATTTACTCCAATTGAGGAGAGTGAATATCAATACGATCGAGTGAGGGAGTTGGTCGGTATTCCAATGCCAGCAGAGCCGAATATCTGGCGCCTCTTCTTTGAATATGAAGCAGATGCGCTAATGCTCGGAGCACTGGTATTTGTGACCGCTCTATATATTCGTGGCGTTGTTAATTTAGTTCGCCGGGGTGATAAGTGGCCGGTGGGACGAACCGTTTCTTTCGCAGTTGGAATTTCACTCATTGACTACAGTACAAGTGGTGGATTGGGACTCTATTCAATCTTCTCATTCCAGTATCACATGATCGCCCATATGGTCTTAAGCATGATCGCTCCAATATTTATTGTCCTTAGCGCGCCAATCACTTTAGCGCTACGGACTTTGCCCATCGGAAGGAGTAAAGAGGAGCGCGGAATACGTGGTTGGTTAATAGATACCCTTGATTCAAGATATTCCGCTTTTGTAACTCATCCACTTGTCGCGCTGTCAATATTCGACGGCTCCCTCTTTGCTTTATATTTCACGCCGCTCTTTGGTGAACTGATGTCGAGTCACTTCGGACACTTGCTTATGAACTTGCATTTCATTCTTGCTGGCTTGCTCTTCTTTCACGTAATAGTAGGTATTGATCCGAACCCAAGGCGAGTGCATCACTTGGTTCGCGTAGTAATACTGCTTGGTGCAATAAGCATCCACGCCTTTTTTTCGATTGCTCTGCAAGCTTCAAGCACGCTTATCGATGGTGGCTTTTACCAATCACTTGAGCGGCCCTGGGCTACTGATTTATTGGCAGACCAAAAAACTGGTGCTGCGATTGGTTGGGCGATGGGAGAGATACCAATCATTCTTGCCCTAGTAGCAACTTTCATCCAATGGACCCGGGTAGATGCACGTGAAGCAAAGCGTGCCGATAAGAATTCGGAGCAAGATTTAGCGCAGTACAACGAGTATCTGCGCAAACTCGCCGAAGGAAGAGGAGACTCGTAGGATTCCGGCTATGGATCAACTCTTCACTCTGCCAGAAGAATACGAGGCGCTTCGTGAAAGTGTTCGGGCACTTGCCGATAAAAAGATTCAGCCATTCGCTCATGATGTAGATGCAAATGCGAGATTTCCGCAAGAAGCTTTTGATGCCCTGCAGAGCGCTGGTTTGGCTGCGCCACATGTACCAGCGGAATTTGGCGGTGAAGGCGCTGATGCGCTCGCAGTAGTTATTGTCATTGAAGAAGTTGCAAGAGTTTGTGCATCCTCATCCCTAATTCCGGCAGTGAATAAATTGGGATCGGTTCCGCTTATGTTGGCTGGAAACGCGGAACAGAAGAAGCGTTGGCTAAGTGAATTAGCAAAAGGTAAAGGTTTTTCCTATTGCCTATCTGAGTCTGAAGCGGGATCAGATGCAGCATCGATGAAGACGCGCGCAGTACGAAAAGGCGATGGCTGGGTTATAAATGGAAGCAAGAAGTGGATTTCCCACGCCGGTATCTCGGAGTTCTACACAGTCTTGGCCTCAACGGATCCAGAAAAAGGTTCTAAAGGAATTACTGCGTTTATTTTGGAGAAGGGTGATGCGGGAGTTTCCTTCGGTGCACATGAGAAGAAGATGGGCTTTAAAGGTTCTCCAACCCGCGAGGTTTATCTGGACAATGTCGAGATTGGTGATGATCGCAGAATTAGCGAGATCGGAGCAGGATTTTCCCTGGCGATGCAGACTTTGGATCACACACGCATAACAATTGCTGCGCAAGCTCTCGGTATTGCGCAAGGCGCCTTTGAAGTGGCAACAAAGTATGCAAAAGAACGACGCCAATTCGGAAAGGCAATTTTCGACTTCCAAGCAATTCAATTCATGCTCGCTGATATGGCGATGGAGATTGAAGCGGCCCGCCAATTAACCTACGCCGCTGCCGCAAAGAGCGAACGGGGCGAGCGAGACCTAACTTTCTTCTCGGCTGCTTCAAAGTGTTTCACGACTGATGTGGCCATGAAAGTAACGACCGACGCAGTCCAAGTTCTAGGTGGTTATGGGTATGTAAATGACTATCCCGTTGAGCGAATGATGCGAGATGCGAAACTTACTCAAATCTATGAAGGCACAAATCAGATTCAACGCCTAGTGATGGCGAGAAATCTTGGAATCAATTAAAACCTTATCAACCTCGTTGGCGTAAGAGCGGCCTTTACTCGTCTATCACTCGATTGAGTAGGTAATTGGTCCACTAATTCATCTTCATTTATAAGTGCAACGCTAAATCCCTTGAAATTCTCGAGTGAGCGATCGTAAGAGCCACCACCTTGACCGAGCCGATTTCCACTCTTATCGATTGCTAAAGCCGGAACTATTATCAAATCTATGGCGCCGGAAAATTCGGTACCGATCGGTTCTTCGATTTTCCCATTCACTTTTAGTGAAGTTAAGTCTCCACTCCAACTGCGAAATTCAAGCGAGCGATCAGTTTTCAGAACCGGGAGTAATAATTTTTTCGAAGCGCCGAGAATGGAAGCATTTAGTTCTTTCGTATCTGGTTCGTTGCCGTAAGAGCGATAGCTTGCTATGACTTGGGCAACTTGAAATTCCGGGCAGGAAGTTAAGAGATTAAAATCAAATTTTGACTTACCACCGCTCCGTCTTTCTCGGATGAGATTTCGTAAATTAGACTTCGTGTTCTCCACAGGATTAGCGTAGATTCAAAGTATCTTTTCCGGGTGAGTGAGAACATTCGAGTAGCTGATTTGGCTGCTGAGTTATTGGCATTATCTAAGCCACTAGCCGCTTTTGATATGCCGCTACTCGATTCCCATGGCGCGACGCTGGCCGAAGATGTTTTTCAAGGAGATCGGATTGCATTGCGCTCTGGCTCTCGTATCCGCTCCACCCAGATTGGCCTGGCTGCGTCGCTGGGCCGGGATCACCTGCCAACTCGACCACAGCCAAGAGTGGTGATTATTTCTGCTGGGGATGATCTCATCGAACCAGGCAAAGGTTCTCCGAGTGAAGGAGAAGAATTCGAAGTTAATTCATGGCTTTTAACTACTGCGGTAAAGGAAGCCGGCGCCGTCGGTTATCGCGTCACCACTATTCCGGAGACTCCAGATGCCCTTAAAGATGTGGTCGAAGATCAATTAGTAAGAGCCGATTTAATTGTCATTTGCGGTGAGAGTCATGACGAATCTTTTGATTTGATATTTGGCGTTCTGGCTCGACTTGGCGAGGTAAAGAGCGTCACTCCAAATATTGAAGGTAGTGGTCGACATGCCTTTGGAACTATTGGACCAGATAAAACTCCGGTAGTTGCGCTACCTGGCGATCCTATTTCTGCTTACATCTCGACTGAACTATTTATCCGTCCCATGATTCGTAACATGATGGGTCTTTATGACATTCACAGGCCGATTGCTCGAGCAACTCTTACAAATGATGTAGCAAGTGATGCTGGCAAGCATGCATTTATTCGCGCCACGCTTTCAACCGACAATCCCAATCGAAGACTTGTTACTGCGCTAGAAAATCAAGGGGACTTGATTGGTTTGTCTGACGCCACTGGATTAATTGTGATGAACGAGGAGAGAACGGAATTCAAGGCTGGAGAAGAGGTTGACGTACTATTACTAGAACGGCGCTTCAATTAAATGAATTGGCCAATCACGCTTCATGAGGGGGAATTAACCCTTCGCCCCCTACGGATTCGAGATAGAAAGTCATGGCTGGAATTGCGTGCTCGCAATCGCGCTTGGCTAACTCCCTGGGAGGCGACTACTCCGATTCTGGAGGAGCAGAAAAATCTTCCCACCTATTTTGAAATGGTGGCCTTTCATAGACGAGAGGGCCGGGCCGGGCGTTCGTTCTCATTTGCTATTTGGTTTGATGGAAAATTAATCGGCCAGATAACTCTTGGAGGCGTCTCTTACGGTGCATACCGAGGTGGACATATTGGCTATTGGATAGATGAAGCACATGCGAACAAGGGACTGATTACAAGAGCTGTCCGGGAAGTCGCCCGTTTTGGTTTTGCCGAACTTCGTTTACATCGCATTGAGATTGCACTTCGACCCGAAAATGGTGCATCTAAGCGGGTAGCAGAGAAAGCGGGATTTACATTTGAAGGTTTACGGCCACGCTATTTACATATTGATGGTGGTTGGAGAGATCACATAGTTTTTGTAAAAGAGAACACGAGAATTTAGAAAATAAGGAAATACCCAGAAAGTCCTAACTCTCCCTTTAGGGTTAGCGTTCATGGGTTCAGGTCTCATCTACATAATCATCGTAGGTATGTGGATTGCCTATTTCCTACCGCGCTGGATCGCAAATCATGATGAAGTATCTGGTCGCTCCGTTGATAAATTTAATGAAGCTATGCGAGTTGTTGGTAAAGCATCTGGAAAGAGCAAAGTTGATTTAGAAGAATTGCTAAAGCGAAAAGAGAATCAGATGTTGGTTCGCAGAATAGTCTTCTTCTCTATTCTGGGATTGATGACAATTTGTGGACTTTTTATATTGGTAGGATTTTTATCGCCCACGATAATTCTGCTTCCCATCTCTGCGCTCGGTATTTATCTTGTTAATACTCGTCATCAAATTAGCTTTATTAATGATGAGATCCAGTTTGCTCGGCAAAATCCAGAAGGAAAGCCTCAAGATAGTAAGTACAGCGATTTAATAATCCGCTCCAAGCGAGTAGCAAGGGAGCGGTCTGAGGGTCACGTTGAGCAATGGGTCCCACTCTCAGAGCGGTTGGCAAAATCCGAAGGTGAAGTTAGTGGAATAACAATCATTCCTAAAGGAAGTCGCAATACTTCAAATACTTGGGATCCAATTAGCGTCCCGCCACCTTCATATGCAAATTCACCGAAGGCCGCCCCAAATCGAAATTCACATCGCAATGAGCAAGAAGTATTTAGTGAAGAAGATTTAGAGGTATTAAGTAAGCCGGCCCCCGATGAGATATTTGATCAACAAGCAGCAGATTTAGTGGAAGAACACATTCGAACTGATCGCGCAGCGAACGAGTAGTTTCAGTTTTATTTTAGATCCAACTAGGTAGCCACATGCGGGCAAACCATTCATCGTAAGTCAGGACGATGGCAAGGTAGACCGGGGCAAAATAGGCGAAAATCAAGGTTGTTAGGCCTAGGGCGACATTGACAGCCTGGGTCCGCTTTATTCGCCGACTTTCATCTTCCAAGAAGAGTTTTATGGAATAAATGATGGCTAGAACTAGAAATGGGAAAAAGGAGATGGCATAGAAATAGAAAGTAGTTCGCTCTGGAAAGAGGAGCCAGGGAAGATAGTTTGCGAATAAAGCCAGAAGGATTAGTCCCGCAACCCTTTCTCGACGGGAAATGAAGTAACCAATTGTTATCGCAATCGCGATCAATCCAAACCACCAGATAACCGGAGTTCCCATAGCAAGAACCTCTTGTGAGCAATTTTCAGCCCCACAAGTTTTCGGAGATTCATAAAAGAAAGATGTTGGCCTTCCGAGAATTAACCAATTCCATGGACTTGCTTCGTAGGAGTGCTCAGTTGTAAGTCCAGTATGAAAATTTAATATCTCTCGATGATAGTGAATGAATGAAAGAATCGGATTATTTGAATAATTCCTAGACCAACCGTTGTCAGAGAAGAACCAACCACTCCAAGAAATCAAATAGATAAATGGGATAGTTGGAATATAGGGAATCAACTTTTTCCAATTTGTGAAGAGAAGATATATTCCGATTGCCAGAATAAAATATAAGGCGCTCCATTTAGTGGCCAACGCCAATCCAAGTGAAGTGGCAACCAAGAAATGCTTCTCGTAGAGAAGCGCTAAGAATGCTGCTAGCAAAAAGAACATCAAGAAAATATCAAGTAGCGCCGTGCGTGACATTACAAGGTGCAATCCATCAATCGTCATCAAACCGGCGGCAATAAGCGCGAGATACTCCGAGCTAAACAGTCGTTTAGCAACTAGATAGATAAGTGCAATTGAAAGCAGTCCAAAGAGCGCCGTAACAACGCGCCAGCCCGTTGCGGTATCGCCGAAGACCCAGATACCAAGGGCAATCAACCATTTTCCAAGCGGCGGATGAACGATGAATTCTGCTTTTCCATCAGTTACTTCAACGCCACCCGCAAGGTAATCGCGGGCGCCATCGACGTAATAGACCTCATCAAATACGAGAGTTGCTGGCATCCCTAAATTCCAGAATCGGAGTAAGGCTGCGACGGCAAGGATTAAACCAAGTGTTAAGCGGGGAGAAATCCGAGGCATAGAGGAAAGGATACTGATGCGAGAATTACCAAATGGGGACATTGGTGGTTGCTGCAGCTCCGATTGGCAATATTGGCGATGCCACAGATCGCCTCAAAGATGCGATAACTAAAACGAAGTTTGTTGCAGCTGAGGACTCACGAAAGTTCACCAGGCTCTGTAGAGATCTTGGAATTGAATATCATGCAAAGGTAATCTCATTTTTCGAAGGAAATGAGAGAGAGCGTCTTGAAGAGTTAGAGCGAGCGCTATTCGAGAACGAAATAGTTCTTTTGATTACTGATTCGGGAATGCCGGCAGTGAGTGATCCCGGCTACCGAGCAATAAGTCTTGCATTGGAGAAAGGTTTCCCGATTCAAGTACTTCCTGGCGCAAGTGCAGTTACAACAGCGCTAGTTCTATCAGGATTACCGACAGATCGCTTTGCTTTTGAAGGTTTTCTGCCTAGAACTGAGATAGCACGTGATCGCGCATTAGCGGAGTTGGCTGAAGAGGAGCGGACCATGATTTTCTTTGAAGCTCCCCACCGAGTGAGCGCATTTCTAAAATCAGCTGAGCAAGCTATGGGTGAGAATCGTCGTGCAGCGGTCTGCCGCGAACTAACTAAAACCTACGAAGAAGTTCAGCGCGGAAGCCTCGCCGAACTTCATAAATGGTCAACTTCAAAAGAGATGTTGGGTGAATTTACAATTGTCATTGCTGGTTTTCTAAGGCGCGATGTAACTCATAGCGAGGATGAAATTGTTGGATTAGTGAAGCGACTTGAGCAAGCGGGAATCTCTCGGAAAGAGGCGATTTCAACGGTAGCAAAAGATTTAGGTGTACCAAAACGAAATGTTTTCGACATCATGGTCTCGCACAAATAGATAGACTTTTCACATGTCCGATTCGGCTAAGTCTTTCTATCTAACTACGCCTATTTACTACGTAAATGATGCGCCACACATTGGACATGCCTACACAACGGTTGCGGGAGATTTCTTAACTCGCTGGCATCGCCAAAAAGGGGAATCGGTCTGGTACCTCACCGGAACAGATGAACATGGTCAGAAAGTGATGCGCACCGCGGAGGCGAATGGCGCCCAGCCGCAAGATTGGTGTGATCGATTAGTTGAAAGTGCATGGAAACCAGTCTGGAAACATCTTGAGATTGCTTACGATGATTTCATCAGAACAACTGAACCACGCCACACCGAGCGAGTCCAGAAGTTCCTACAAGGATTGATGGAAAAAGGCTTTATCTATGAGGGAAATTACGAAGGACCATACTGTGTTGGCTGCGAGGAATTTAAGTTGCCGGGCGATCTTGACGAGGGAAAGTGCAAGATTCACTCAAAACCAGTTGAACTTGTTAAAGAAACTAATTGGTTCTTCAAGTTATCAGAATTCGTACCAAAACTAATTGATCATTACAAAAATAACCCATCAGCATGTGAGCCGGAAAGTGCGCGAAACGAAGTAGTTTCATTCCTTGAAGGCGGAGTTTCAGATCTTTCAATATCGCGCTCAACTTTTAATTGGGGAATAAAAGTACCGTGGGACTCCAAGCAAGTTGTTTATGTCTGGTTCGATGCGCTACTAAATTACGCAACCGCAGTTGGCCTTACTGATGCAAAAGGTACTTCGGGCGGAGAAAAATTTGGGAAGACTTGGCCCGCTGATGTTCATCTTGTCGGAAAAGACATTTTGCGTTTTCACGCCGTGATTTGGCCAGCTATGTTGATGGCTGGCGGTCTACCAGTTCCCAAAAAAGTTTTTGCGCATGGTTGGTTACTTGTTGGCGGCGAGAAAATGAGCAAGAGCAAATTGACGGGCATCGCGCCGGCTGACATAACGTCACACTTTGGCGTCGATGCTTTCCGCTATTACTTTATGCGTGCCATTCCCTTCGGAAGTGATGGCTCGTTCTCTTGGGAAGATATGAGTGCTCGCTATACGAGTGAGCTCGCAAATGATTTCGGCAATCTTGCTTCTCGACTTACTGCGATGATTGAGAAATATTGTGGCGGAATTCTCCCGGCGCGATCTGAATCTAAAGAACTTGCAACATCACTTGCAAATACGGTTCAAACTGCAGATAAGGCAATCTGTAATCTCGACTTTCAAAGTGGAATAAATGCAGTTATGGAATTCTGCAAAGAGGTAAATGGCTATGTCACTGCAAAAGAGCCTTGGGCAGTTGCTAAAGATGAAAGCCGTAAGAGTGAGCTTGAAGCAATTCTTTACAACACCGCAGAATCACTACGAGCCCTTTCAATCTTGCTTCACCCGATCATGCCGATAGCCACTAAGAAACTCTGGAGTTATCTTGGTGCGCAAGATTCATTAGGAGAGATTGAGAAACAGAAAATCTCCGAAGTTAGTAAATGGGGACAACTCCTCCCAGGTACAAAGATAAGCAAGGGCGAAATTCTCTTTCCGAGGCTTGAAACCGATCGCGATGGCAGATCGTCATAATCGCGACTTAGATCGCGCACCGGCACCTCTTCCAGAACCACTTCCTAGTAAGTGTGTAGATACCCACGCCCATCTAGAGATAGTCACAAATACTGAGCCTGATGATGAAGCGATTGGAAAGGTATTGGCCGAAGCCGCCAGCGTCGGAGTCGATCGAGTTGTCCAAGTTGGATATTCCGCAGAACAATCTGAGTGGTCAGTAAGACTTGCCGAAAGTTGGCCAAGAGTTTTGGCAGCAGTTGCCCTTCATCCTAATGAGGCGCCCGTTGTGGCTGATTTGGAGAGCGATCTAAAACGTATTACAGAATTAGCCAAACATGCGCGAGTGCGTGCAATTGGTGAGACTGGTTTAGATTTTTTCCGCACCGCACCAGAACTTCGCCAGCGTCAGCGCTACTCTTTTATTAGACATATCGAGATTGCAAAAGAATTCAATAAAGCGTTAGTGATTCATGACCGAGATGCACATCGTGAAGTGCTTGATGTCTTAGATGAGGTCGGTCCACCGGAAAGAACGGTTTTTCATTGCTTCTCAGGTGATGCTGAAATGGCCAAGGAGTGCATTGCCAAGGGCTACTTTCTGTCCTTTGCAGGGACGGTAACTTTCAAAAATGCCCCGCAACTTCGCGAAGCGCTAAAGCTCGTTCCCATCAACCAACTTCTGGTTGAAACTGATTCGCCTTTTCTAGCCCCCATGCCGCATCGTGGCGCACTAAATACACCGGCCCAAATCCCAAATACTCTGCGGGTGATGGCCCAAGAGCGCGGTGAAGAACTGGCAACGCTTACTGAGGCGTTAAGTAATAATGCGGAACGAGTTTTTGGATCATTTGATATATGACAATAACAATGCTCGGTGCATCTGAAATACGCAAACTTGCTGAGGATTTGCAACTTCGCCCTTCGAAATCTCTTGGTCAGAATTTTGTAATTGATGCAAATACTTGTTTGAAGATAGTTAGGCTTGCAGAGATTGAGGCGCAAGATCGAGTGGTTGAAATTGGTCCTGGGATTGGCTCGCTAACTCTGGCCATCTTGAGACAAACTAAGAATGTCACAGCGATCGAGCTAGATGAAAGACTTGCCGCAAGACTTCAAGAAACGCTTATTAGTCATGGTAGTGGCAATATTGAAATCATTAATGAAGATGCGCTAAGAGTCGCGCGACTTGAAAGTAAGCCAAATAAGTTAGTTGCAAATCTTCCGTATAACGTCTCGGTCCCCGTCCTCCTCACATTTCTCGAGCGCTTTGCAAGTATTCGTTCAGGTGTTGTGATGGTCCAATACGAGGTAGCCGAGCGATTAGCAGCAACGCCAGGAAGCAAAAGTTATGGAGTTCCGAGCGCTAAAGCAGCTTGGTGGTGTGATGTGCAATTAAGAGACTCAGTCTCACGGAGCGTTTTTTGGCCGGTACCAAATGTAGATTCGGCGCTGCTAACCTTTAAGCGCCATGATGGAACCGAATCACCATATGGTGATGAGGCGCTTCGAATCGCTACCTTTGCGATTATTGATAACGCTTTTGGCAAGCGGAGAAAAATGCTCCGCTCGGCGCTTGCAGGTCTAATGGGTTCTTCAGCAACGTCCGAAGCTCTTTTGGTAGCAGCGGGTATTGACCCCACTTCTCGCGGCGAATCGCTAGATATAACTCAATTCGCGCGCATTGCGAAGGCGTGGCTCGCAAGTAAGTAATACGCTCACCGCATGACCAATCAGGTTGCTGTCCGAGTGCCGGGCAAGATCAACCTGCAACTTTCAGTTGGACCACTTCAGCGCGATGGATATCACGAATTAGCCACAGTCTTTCAATCGGTCTCGTTATTTGATGAAGTAACAGTTTCGCAAATCGAATCCGGAATCGAGATTACTTCTGATTCAAAATCTAATATTCCACTTGATAAAGAGAATTTAGCTTTTCGCGCCGCTGAAATTATGTGTAAAAAATTCGATATTGAAACAGGTCTTGCCATCAAAATTAAGAAAGAGATTCCTGTTGCAGGAGGTATGGCCGGCGGAAGTGCGGATGCCGGAGGCACTATTGTCGCCATCGATTCTCTCTTCTCTCTTGGTTTGAAACGTGATGAAATGGAGCGAATCGGCGCTGAACTTGGTGCAGATGTGCCATTCACTATTGCTGGCGGAACTGCGATCGGGACTGGTCGAGGTGATCAAATCGCACCAGTGCTTTCACGCGGCTCTTACAATTGGGTTCTTGCACTATCCACTTCTGGATTATCAACGCCATCGGTTTATAAAGAGTGCGATCGATTGCGCGAAGGGCTTGATATCTCAAAACCATTTGTGAGCGATTCGCTCTTGCAAGCATTGAGTCACGGCGATGCAAAAGCTTTAGGAAAGGCGCTTTCCAATGATTTGCAACCAGCTGCATGTTCGCTAAAACCTGCGCTGCGATTAATTCTTGATGTCGGTCTTGATTATGGCGCGCTCGGTGGAATCGTTTCGGGTTCTGGTCCAACTGTCGCATTCCTTGCAGAGAATGAAGATCACGCCTTAGATCTAGTTGTTGCCCTGACTTCAAGTGGCGTAGTTGGAAATGTCATTCGCGTGGCTGGGCCGGTACCGGGCGCTCGCGTTATTACAAATGGCTGATACCTAATAGAATTCAGGTTCCTCCATTGTGTAGTGGCTAGCACATGGGCCTTTGAAGCCCAGGGTCCAGGATCGATACCTGGTGGAGGAGCCAATTCACGAGCCAATAGAATTAGAACATCACGAAAGGTGGGGTGTTGAGCCGGCTCGATCTAGTGATCGTCCTCGCCG
>RGYL01000130.1 GCA_010032085.1 Actinomycetota bacterium | reverse complement strand
CATTGATTTTCACTCAAGAATGAGATTAGAAATTGATTTTGCTTACTTAAATCAAATGGCAAATTCTTATAAATGAATTACATTAAATTACGGGTTGAAATTGCTCGTCCAAGCGTTACTTCGTCCGCGTATTCCAAATCGCCCCCAACTGGAAGGCCTGACGCCAGGCGCGAAATTTTTATCCCAAGTGACTTGATTGTCCGGGCGAGATAAGTCGCTGTTGCCTCTCCTTCAAGATTTGGATCGGTTGCAATTATTACCTCAGTTATTTTCGAATCTGCTAACCGAGAGAGCAACTCTCTGATTCTCAATTGTTCTGGACCTATTCCATCAATCGGACTTATCGCGCCCCCTAGGACATGGTATCGACCGCGAAACTCTCTAGTCCTTTCAATTGCAACGACATCTTTGCTCTCTTCAACGACACATATCGTCGCATCATCTCTTCGGGGGTCTCGACAAATCTTGCACTCTTCTTCTTCTGAAACATTAAAGCAAATTGAACAAAAGCGAACTCGCTCCTTAACAATTCTTAGGACATCTACGAGTCGATTTACATCTATTCGATCTGATTGCACTAAATGAAAAGCAATTCGTTGGGCGCTTTTAGGACCGATTCCAGGAAGTTTGCCCAACTCATCAATTAAGTCTTGAATTATCCCCTCGTACATTATTTTTCACTCTCGGATATCACCTTTGCGCCAAGCTCTTTCATAAGTAATTCGGCTCCGACCAACTGATTTTTATCGCTCTCATCTTCATCAGCTCTCTGTGGTTGATTCAAATTTGCAGAAGAGATAACAGAGGCGTCAACTACTACTTCAATAATTCTCTTTAGCCCAGTCACTTCATTAAATGCATCAGTAAGTATTACATCACTCTCAGACCTAATAAACGAGTCTCGCGCACCCGAATTCATAATTCCTATTGTTATCCGATTTTCATCAACAGCAAGGATTTGTGCGCTTGTAGAAAGGAGAGACCAAGTTAATCTTCTCTTTTTCTTTACGTTTTCAATCACATCTGGCCACATGCGACGAAGACTCGTCACATCTATATCTAGACTAGGACTTGGTTTCTTCTCAGTCACTTTAGATGCTGCCTCAGAGGCAATCCGAACTTTGGAAGGCTCCGCTTTAGCCATTGGCGCTTTTGGAGACTCAATTTGAGATCTTCTCTCTAATCTTTCTAGACGAGCCAAGACGCCTAATTCACTTCCATCAACATTTCCAATGACAATTCGGCTACAAATCAATTCAAGAATCAAACGGGGAGATGTAGCTCCTCGCATCTGATTTAAGCCTTCTGCGACAACCGATGCTCCTCTACTCAGGTTTGCACCACCGATAAGGCGAGCCTGGGCTTGCATGCGATTAAAATGTTCATCAGGAACATTTCTTAGGATGTTTTTTGCTTCGTCTTCAACGGTAAAAATCACAAATAGGTCTCGGAGACGCTCAAGAAGGTCCTGTGCAAATCTTCTTGGGTCATGGCCTGATTCAATAAGACGATCAATTGTTATAAGTAATGAACCTAAATCCTGCGCAGCAATTGAGTCAACAGCCTCATCAAGAAGAGCAAAGTCCGTGAAGCCCAGGAGTTGTACCGCTATCTCGTATTTAACGCCATCTTTTCCAGCACCAGCGAGAAGCTGTCCCATTACAGACAATGAATCCCTTACTGATCCACCCGAAGATCGAACAACTAAAGGAAGAACTCCCTTCTCTACCTTTACTTCCTCAAGGTCGCAGATTTTTTGTAAGTGCTCTTGGAGAATCCCAGGCGGCACAAGGCGAAATGGGTAATGGTGAGTTCTTGATCTAATGGTCGCAATCAATTTATCCGGCTCAGTAGTCGCAAAAATAAACAAAACATGAGGAGGTGGCTCTTCAACAACTTTTAAGAGTGCGTTCGCGGCTCCGGGTCCAAGTTGATGCGCTTCATCAATAATATAAATTTTGTATCTTGAAGCAACGGGTGAGAAAAAAGCTTTATCTCGAAGATCTCTAGCGTCATCAACTAATCCATGAGTTGCTGCGTCCAGTTCAATAACATCGACTGAACCGGGACCATTGGCAACTAAATCCTTGCATGACTGGCAATCTCCACAGGGATTAGACGTTGGACCCTTCGCGCAATTAAGTGAGCGAGCCATAATCCTTGCGCTAGAAGTCTTACCGCAGCCACGTGGACCGGAGAAAAGATAGGCATGATGAATC
>RGYL01000129.1 GCA_010032085.1 Actinomycetota bacterium | reverse complement strand
ATATTGGTAGAGCTAGGGCTAGTGCGAGGAAAAGGATGAGAAGTCTGCGCACCGGTAAAGAGTATTTGTCAGAACTTAGAATTATGATTACGCCATGGAAGAGAATGAATCAGTAGAAGTAGTCCAACGCTTGGCTTCGCCCCAGGCTCGATTGGGCGCTTATTTGGTAGATATTGGTTTGGGGATTGTTACTCTGATAATCGGTTGGTTGATCTGGTCCTTCTTCACATGGCAGACCGGCCAGACCCCTGCGAAGCGCTTGATGAAACAAGTTGTCGTGGATGCAAAGACTGGCGAACCTTTTACATGGACTCGGATGTTGCTACGCGAAGCCGCTGTTAAGTGGGCTGCGGGTGGAATCGCGTCAACGGCTTCAAATGGAATTACCTTCGTGATCGATTCGCTATTTGTATTCCGTGATGACCGCAAGACTGTTCACGACATGATCGTGCAAAGCAAGGTAATCCAGCTTTAATTTTTAAAAAAAGAAACCTCGGTGATGAGCACCGAGGTTTCTTTTATCTAATTGCTAGTTATTGATGACCTTTTATTGCCGCTTCTTCTTCTGGTGAGAGAACTAATTTCTTTCTTCCGAAGAGAGCGAAGCCGAGAAGGCCAAGTACGTAGACAACTGCAATTGCGATAATCGCACTTCTATAACCTTCATTAAGAGCCTGTCCGATGAAGATCAGAAGAGCAAGTGCAGCTGCAACGATTGCGCCCATACTTCCAACTGGTGATTTGTAAGGGCGATTTAGATTTGGATACTTACGCTTTAGGAGTAAGTAGGAAATCATTTGTAGAAGGTAGGCAAGTACTGCGCCCCAGACTGCAATGTTTAGAACCACTGCGCCAGCGGTCTCGCCGCCGTATTGAGCCCAAAGAAGCGCGCCATAACCAACGATTGCGCCGACAATAAGGGCTGTCCATGGAGTCTTCCGAGTTCCAGTTAGGGAGAGAACCTTCGGGAAGTAGCCTGCACGCGATAAGGAGTAGATGTTGCGCCCGTAGGCGAACATGATTCCTTGTAGCGAAGCAAAGAGTCCGATGAGGGCAAATGCAGCGAGGAGCGCTGCGACATCAGAGTTTGGCAAGATGGCACGGAAACCATCAAGAAGTGGCTCGCCCGATTCCTTGAGTTGATCCGCTCCAGTAATTCCTGGATTGAGAATCAAAACCATGGTCGCAGTAACGCATAGCGTGATCAATCCACGGATTCCCGCTTTAGGAATATCGCGTGATGGATTCTCTGCTTCTTCTGCGGCAAGTGGGAGTTCTTCGATTCCGAGGAAGAACCACATTGCAAATGGCATTGCTGCAACGATCGCCCAGAAACCAAATGGAAGGAATTCAGTATTTCCTTCTGTTGGGGTGATGTTGAAGAGGTTATCTACGGAGAACTTGCCGCTGAAGAGTGCCATTACAGCAAATACGCCAAGCACGATTAGTGATGCAACTGCAACAATCTCCGAGAATTTAAATGAGATCTTTACGCCGGCAATATTTATTACTAGGAAGATGGCGTAGAGAATGATCCACCAAGCCCAGACTGGCATGGTGAAGTCGAATAGTTCCTTGGTGATTCCATCTGCATAACTTGCAGAGAAGAAGACGATTACGCCAGTTGTTGCAACGTATTCGATCGTCTCAGCAAATCCAGTTACGAATCCACCCCAAGGACCCATGGCAGATCGAGCGAAAGAGTAAGCGCCACCTGTGTGAGGTAGAGCAGATGCCATTTCACCGATACTGAAAACCATTCCAAAATACATGACAACCACAAGAAGGGTTGCGATTAGAAGTCCGCCCCATCCTGCTTCGCCGATTCCAAAGTTCCATCCAGAGAAATCTCCAGAGACAACTGCAGCTACGCCGAGCGCCCAGAGGCCAAAAAGACCAGCGTGCCTTTGGAGACCACGTTTTTCAAAGTAATCGTGAGATACATTGGTGTAGCTCACTCCTTGAACATTCTTATTAGACAAAGGTGTCCCTTCTCTCCTCCTCTATAGTTATGAATGAGGATGCCTATAGAGTGCTTAAGGAAAAGGGTAGACCTGCGTTAGAAGGTATCCCTAGGGTATTTTGCGAGTTTCTGGAGTATTTTCACTCGTTACGCCCCCCAATTATGCTTACTTCCATACTAGTAAGGGGAGAAAATGGGATCGGCCAGAGCTGCTAAACCATCAATGACTTTAGATGAGTTGAAGAGCGCAGTAGCAAGCGGTGAA
>RGYL01000128.1 GCA_010032085.1 Actinomycetota bacterium | reverse complement strand
TAAATCTATTTGCTCCCAAATCCATACTTGCCTCCTCTAAATTTGCCCCCAATCTTCGATATCTAGCTGCCACATTATTAAATACCACCACAATGCAGAAGGTGGCATGGCCAACAATGATGGTAAATATTGTTAACTCACCTAAAAAGTTAGTAAAGACATTGTTTAAGGCAATACCGGTAACTATGCCAGGAAGTGCTATCGGCAATACAAATAGTAATGAGATCGTATCCCTACCAAAAAACTTATATCTAGAGATGGCAGCAGCAGCAAGTGATCCCAGAACTAATGCAATGGCGGTTGCAAATAAGGCAACAGTTGCCGATCTAGTAATTGCATCCCTAACCCCCTCATTAATTGCAGCTTTGCCCCACCAAGAGGTAGTAAAGCCAGTAGGTGGCCAAGCAAATGAGGTATTGGTATTAAAGGAGTTAATTACTACTAACACAAGTGGCACATAGATAAATGAGAAGCCAAAGCCCATCATTAAATATAAAAATACTTTAGCTGCTTTAGAGATCTTCATAGATTATCTAACGCCCCTGTTTTTCTGATACTACTTAGATAAACCATCATAATAATTACGGGAATTAAGGCGACCGCTGCTGCAAATGGCAGATTAAGTGAGAAGTTTTGATAAACCACATTTCCTAACATCTGAAATGTGCCACCTAAAATCTGCACCGTTATGTAATCACCCATACTTAGGGAAAAGGTAAAGATTGAGCCAGCAATGATTGCTGGCCAGGTAATTGGCAAAATAACTGAGAAAAATGTGCGGGCTGATTTTGCCCCTAAATCAGAGGAGGCATCCAAGATTGAGCTAGGAAGTTTTTCCATACCAGCATAGATCGGCAAGATCATATAAGGCAGCCACAAATAAGTAAGTCCAATAATTACCGCAAAGATGCCAAAGCCGGGGGAGGATAAACCAATTGGTGAGATCAACCAATTAATAAAACCCTTCTCCGGATAAAACATAGTGCGCCAGGCGTAGATCTTTACTAAGTATGAGGCCCAAAGTGGGGTAATTAATAAGGCAATTAAAACCGGCCTAGATTTTTCCTTTGCAACTCTTGCGATAAAAAATGCCATTGGAATTGCAATTACGGCGCAGATTATAGTTACACAGATTGCTACAAATAATGTTCTAATCGTGACATTAAAGTAAGCCCGATCTGTAAAGACATCGATAAAGTTTTGTAAGGTAAATTGGCGAATAATCTTGCTAGTAAAGGTATCAATCTGCCAGATAGAGGTAATAAATAAGGCAATTAAGGAACCAATATATAAAACTACTAACCACAAAAGTGGCAGCGAAATTAAGGCAGCAGCTCTTGTGCCTGGTTTTTTATTTAGTAAATCTCGCATTTTGCTACCTTGGTTTTTAATTGGTTTTGATATTTGCAGTAGTAGCAGGTACTTAAATCTTTAAATTTAAGTACCTGCTACTTTACTTATAAGTTTTATCTACCCGTTAGGAGTTTCTAAAACTAGACCAAGCTTTGACCCACTCAGCGTATGGCAAGCACTTAACATCAGTTCTGCCATCTAGACATTTCTCAGTAGGGGTCTTCCAGTAGTAAACATCTGACCAGTAATTAGTCTCCTCTGCGTGATACAACTTGCAGTGATCCTTATTAGCTGTCAGTGCACATGCCTTGGAGTTAGCTGGTGCTTCACCAAAGTACTCAGCAGCTTGTGCGTTAACACTTGGTGTAATGATGTGGTTTAACCACTTGTAAGCACAATCAATTGCTTCAGTCTTAGATGAGATCATCCAAGTATCTGACCAACCAGTTGCACCCTCCTTTGGCTTAGTGGCGCCAACAGTTGCCTTTTCACCATTTAATACATTGGCAATAACCTGCCATGAGGTACCAACGGTGATTGAGCCGCTTTGAACTGCACCAATGTACTTGGTGTAATCAGCCCAGTACTCAGCGATCAATGGCTTTTGTTGCTTTAGTAGCGCCATTGCAGCATCAAATTGAGTTTGATCTAATGCATATGGATCTTTGATACCAAGCTCAGGCTTGGTAGACATTAAGTAAACAGCGGCATCTGCAATATAAATTGCTGAGTCATAAGCTGTTACCTTGCCCTTAGCTGGTGAGTTTGGCTCCCAAACAATTGACCAAGAGCTTGGCTCTTTAACCTTGCCAAGTGTGTACTGCAGAACATTTGCACCTCTGCCATGTGGCACACCGTAGTTTTTACCATCCACGGTATTCCATGGCC
>RGYL01000127.1 GCA_010032085.1 Actinomycetota bacterium | reverse complement strand
CACACTACGCCCGTAGAAGCCCTGTATCAGTGTCGAAGGACCCGGGTTCGATTCCCGGCACCTCCACCATTTGGTTTGGCCCGCGCTTGGTTCAGCTTGAATTTGGTTCGGCTTGAATTTGGTTCAGCTTGAATCGGGATTTGATTGACTTCTCGCGGTCCTGGATTCAGTCAAAAAAAGTTTATTTATTGGGTGCGCCAAATAGCAATTGCAGAAGTGGAAACTCCGATAAGTCCGATGATTGTGGATCCGCGACTAATGTTTTCAACAATTAGGAAAGCTCCACTGAGAAATGCCAACCCACCTATTACGCGAATGAAGATCAATCGAAATTTTGAGATGCTTTCTCTACGCCAGAATGAAAGTAGAAGCACAAGCGGACCGCCGTACATGGCGGGAGAAACAATAATTACAACCGCAAGGGCCAGTGATTCCACGCCGCAATTCTAAATGCTCATTCTAATTTTGGACATGAATTGGATCAGGCGCTCGTATTAAATCAGATGCTCGTATTAAATCAGGTGCTCTCATTAAGGGGCCTTGCGGGAACAAATATCTCTTTCCCATGAGGAGAAGTCCACGTGCATGAACCATCTTCATGGCTAACTAACTTCCAATCCCCATGAGTTTTTAAGCGATGATGTCTTCTACACAAGAAGCCAAGATTTTTCGGATTTGTTTCTCCTCCCTCATCCCAACTCTTTGCATGATCAATATCGCCCAGACGCGCGGGTTGGCTGCAGCCGGGAAATCTGCAAATTCGATCCCGCGCTGTTAAGAAATCCACTAGATATTGGGATGGGACATAGTGAGTTCGTCCCATATCTAGAAGGTTTCCCGAGAGGGGATCGGTTATGAACTTTCTCCACTTTCCGTCTGCAGCAAGTTTTCTTGCGACAGAGGCTGGAATTGGTCCAAGGCCCTCTAGTAGACCAGGATTGTTTGATAAACCGAGGAGAGTTGGAAGATCTATAGTCACATTCATGGAGATTGGTCTCTTATGTTTTTCAAGCTTTTCGTGATTCTTTCCTAAAAAGTCGGTTGCGATTCTTGTTAATGCGTCAGCGCGCTTCATGTCCATGGTTCGCTCATCGGAGATTTTGGACTTAGAGTGAGGACTATTGGAATCAGAGGGCTCTGATTGATTGGAATCCTCGGGCTGTGGTTGTCTGGAATTTGAGAAAATGGATTTATTGCCCTCATCATCGAGAGCAATTCTTGCGTTAATTGCTAGATAAACAGTTTGGGCATCTTCCGAAGGCAGAAGGGCAATCAAAGTAGACATGCCATCACCTTCGGGGTAGATATTTACCGACCGAGAGTCTCGTGCCTGTTCGTGGCGCTCTTCGTGAATCTCAGGTGCGAATTGAGCAAAAAGTGTTTTGAGTTTTCGGGCGACTTGGGCGGCGGTGTGATACTCGGCATGAGCAAGCGCCTTCTTCTCGATGAGTGGAAGTATGTCGGGCGATACTCCACGAACTAGAGCATCCGAGGTCTCGCGAGCGATTGTGGTTGCGTGGCTGGAGCTAATCACTCCGCTCGATAGGGCATCGCATGTAGCGGGGAGATGATTTGAAAGTGTCCTTGCAACATCTATTCTCAACTGTGCAGTGTTGGGTGATAGTCGAAGCGCTGTAGCTACATCCTCACGCTCAGCTTCGTCCACACCCTCCCACATATTCGACATTTCATTGGGTTCACTTCCAGCAATAGCGAGAGTTGCTTCTTGAATTAGTGAATAAAGCCATGAATATTGCTTTTCAAGCGCCGCTAAATAGTCGATTTTTCCGGTTGAGCTGAGGCTCTTGGGTTGAATTTCTAGGAGTCTTCCCAAATTTTCGTAGCTTCCGGGTCTTGTTTGTATGTAAGAAATTTGAACTTCGTCTCGATTCGCAACCTGGTCCGAAGATGAGTCCGATGCTTGATCCGAGCATGGGGCGGAGAATGAGTCCGAGAATTGACTCGAGTACGGACTCGAAATTTGAGAGATGCTCATGGATGAATGATTTATGTTGGGTCTGACAATTTGGATATTAAGGAGGGGAAATCAACAAGAAATTTAGATAGTTTTCTAAAAGCAGGTTAACAAAGAGTAGTAATTTCGATTGATAGTTGGCGCTTAGTGACTTCTGGAAAAGTTAGTGTTTATTTGGAATGAGAAAAGATTTTGGAAATCAAGTTGCCTGATGATCATCGCCGCTGCCCATGAGAACTTCGAGCAGCGATTGTTGTAGCCAGCCCAGCCAGGAAT
>RGYL01000126.1 GCA_010032085.1 Actinomycetota bacterium | reverse complement strand
TATATTCAGAGCTCTCTTCATCAATTGAGACCGAAGCGATGTCGGCGAATATTTCCGGAATCGATTTATTTATCACTTCGATTCCAAAGTATTCCTTTAACTTACCTGCATCATAATTACATGGAGTAAAGCCAGCGGGAGCATCTCCGATCGCTCCAACTCTCTTACCCTTTAAAGATGCGAGTGCTTGATCAACTTTGCCACTATCCGCTAACTCTCCTTTAATTAGAGGCGGTTCACCGATTGAAGGTAGTTTTCCAGAGAGCGCATCTACCAGAGTTTCCCTAATATGTTTTTCATCTGGATTTCCATGAATATGAAGTGAACTCTTTCCCGCATCGCGAAGGGCATGGGCTGCCAGGTTTGAGCCGCACATTGAATTTAACAACAAGCGATCACCAACTTTCCCAAATTCACGAACTGACCAGAGCAGCACGTCACCTTTCACGCCCGAGAGAAGTGATACTGCTGGGGAGGCATCAGAAAATGATGCATTGAGGAGGATATAGAGACTTTCATCTCCATTTAATGAGTCTTTGGCAGCCTTCGTATCTTCCGGTGTCATCACCAAATTATCTGGGCCATTTACAGTCACACCCAAACTCTCAATTAATTTGCGCGCTTCATCAAAGTATCTCTGTGCTGCATCGACTTGGAAAGTTGGGCGAGCGAGTGCGATTAATGTGCAGCTACTCATTACTTCCACCCCGCTGGTAAAACTTCACTCATCAATACCGGACGTCCTTCATCGATGCTCTTATGGGCCGCTAGTCCAACGGCAACGCTTCGCAGCCCCTCTTCGAGAGTAACTTCAGGTTGACCTCCATCAACTATCGCTTGATGGAATTTCTTATGCTCCAAATAAGAGGCGCCGTAGTGGAAACCTAGGTATTCAATAGAGTCATCCCAGACTTTACGGACCTCAAGATCTTTAGTCTTTGACGCCTCCAGCGTCCACTCCTTGAAGTTTCCAACTGAAGCGCGCTTTCCGTAGCGAAGTTCCAAGGAAGGTAAGAAGGATTCGATCTTTCCAGCATTTCCAGTTACGGAGATATGTTCCTTATCCAAAGTATTTTCAGCAAACATACAAAGATCAAGCATTGCTCGCTTACCGCTTGCATACTCGAGAATTACATATGCACTATCGAGCATATCTGCCTTTTTGCCATCGTAAACTTCATCAAGAAAATTAACTCTCTGGCCACCCGATGCAAAGACTCTTACCGGAGTCTCTTGCGCGATATGGTCCATCAAATTGAAATAGTGGCAACATTTCTCAACCAAGGTTCCACCGGTTTTATCTCGGAACCGATTCCAGTTCCCAACTTTCGGATAAAAAGGTTGTCGATGTTCTCTTATCGTGACTTGCTGGACCTCTCCTACTCCACCCTCATGAACAATTCTTATCAACTCGGCAACAGGTGGCATATATCTATACTCAAGACCCATCCATACAATGCCCTTACGTCCTTTTGACCAATTAATGACTGATACACAATCTTCAATTGTTGTGCAGAGCGGCTTCTCTATAAAGACATGGAGCGAAGTCGCAAGCGCATCCTTTAGGACATCGACATGGGTGTAGTTAGGCGTTGCAATAATTACTGCATCAACAACCCCAGAGTTCAAGAGATCCTTGTGATCTGCGAAAGACTTAACTTCTCCATTTATTAAGCCTTTGGCCCGATCAAGTGATTCGGGGAATGGATCACTAATTGCGGTAACGGAAGTTCCCGGAATGTGTTTCAGGTTCTCAA
This sequence comes from Actinomycetota bacterium, assembly GCA_010032085.1. Lineage (GTDB taxonomy): Bacteria > Actinomycetota > Actinomycetes > Nanopelagicales > Nanopelagicaceae > MAG-120802. The sequence continues at coordinate 506 of RGYL01000126.1, read as the reverse complement.
TATGTTCGCGGCCCATGGCGCCCACGCCAATCACTCCGTAACGAACCATCAGAACTCCCCTTAACTAAAGGCCAGCAATTAGAGGTCTGACCACTAGAGAGTCTTCCCGCAAGGCCTGATTAGGTCAATTAGCTCTTGATAACGATTCGGAGAAGGATTTTTTAGCGTGAGGCTATGCCGGGACGCCGTCTTCCCTGGACTTCTAGGGCAGGCCAGGTCTCACTTCCGGTCACAAAATCAAAGCCGCCCTCTTTAGTTACAAGGGTGTCCTCCACCTTCAGACCCAGCGCGCTGGGGTTCCAGGCGATTGCATTTCGCAGATTTATCTCATGAGAGGTCTTCTCATGAGCAGGAAAATCTCTCGGCAAATATCCTGTCGGACCACCTTGGTGATGCATAGTCCATTCTTCTCGATCAAAACCTTGTTTCAAATACTCCACTTGTCCTGCTTTAAAAGCATCCGAAAGAGCTACACCGGGCCTAGTTGCATTTAAGAATTCTGCTTC
>RGYL01000125.1 GCA_010032085.1 Actinomycetota bacterium | reverse complement strand
GTCATGAAGAAAAGCTAAGTCGCCGAGAACTGCGTAGGTCTCAGCGTGGTGAGATGCGATTCCCATCGCAGTTGAGATATTTCCATCAATTCCAGCAAGACCGCGGTTTGCATAGGTAATAACGCTCGCTCGAGGGGCTGCAAAAGCCTCAAAATCTCTTATCGGTCTAGATGAGGAAATAAAGAGCGCAACATCATCTTCAAGGTCAGCCGAAATTTGTGCGGCAAGTGAACCTTCAGACCACTCGGGGTAGTTTGTAACTACTTCTTTAATAAGTCCCTCGTATTTCTTCCAACTCTTAACCCATAACTCATCAACTTCGATCTTCGATTCAATTCTTGGAATCGAAGTTAAAACTTCATCCGCACTGCGCGCACTATCAACATCCGCTGTTCTCGGATCAATCACAATTACTTTCTCAGCACTACTTATATATGAATTAGTAGGACGCGAGAGGGTGGTTCTTCCGATAACTACTGCAAGCTCAGCTTTAAGTTCAGCTCGAACTCGATCATCAGATAGAAGTATCGGGGTATGAGCAATCGCGCCCTTGAATCGGAGTGGATCTTCAGTAACTAGCACCGCCCCTAAATTCTCAACTAAATTCTCAATATCACTCACTTCAAAATCGGCACGATCGTGGCCCACGATCACAACATTCCGCTTGGTCGCAACTTTCAGAGCAAATTTCTGCGTTGCAGGTCTTGAGCGCTCCTTATGTCGTATGCCCGCTAACCAATCTATTGAATCCCCGGGTAAAAGCGGCTCATCAAATTGCAAATTAATGTGAACTGGACCCGAGTCCTTGAGTAAGTGCTCTAAATCGATTGGAACAGCAGTATCGACTCTATGGCGCACAAATTCTCCGAAGATATCTTTTTGAATCGTGGTCTGGTTTGCGCCGGTCTTTCGTAATCTCTCCGGGCGATCTGCAGTTAAAAGTAATAACTTATTATTGCTGTGATAGGACTCAAGGACTGCTGGATAGTAATTGGCAACCGCAGTTCCGCTCGTGCAAACAACCGGTACATATTTTCCGGTCACCTTAGTAATTCCTAGCGCAAAAAAAGCAGCGCCTCGTTCATCAATTCGCACATGTAACCGAACCAAGCCCTTTTTTTCGGCTTGATAAAATGCTATTGATAGCGGAGCATTCCGCGATCCCGGAGAGAGAACTACATCTTCGATACCTAATTCGATTAATTGTTTTACTATGTTACGGGCGAGGTTTGTTGAGTTATTCAAGCGAGAACCTCCCAACAATTCTTAATCCTCTGGCGCCACCACTCTAATCGCTCCTTCGGTGCGGCAAATCTCACCAAGGCATCACGGTTTGGCTCAATTTCTTTGACTCTTATCTCACCACTTCTTATCTCATGAGTTGCAAGATCAAATTCAAATAACGCGCCCGTCGCAAGGCCAGACGCGTAATCAAGGTTTGGAAGTGCTGCTGCTAGACGAAGTCCGTGTGAGATACCTACCGCTGATTCAAGAGCGCTAGATACGACAACCGGTAACTTGTGGTGGTTAGCTATCTCTAGCGATCGCTCTATGCCTCCCAGCGGTGCTACTTTCAACATCAAAATATCAATAGCGCTTAAAAGGTCAAGCTTCATAGGGTCTTGAGATTTACGAATTACTTCATCGCCAGCAATGAGAACTTCTCCGTTTAACTTCCGCTTCAACCCTTGGAGGGATTCAAAATCGCTAACTGGTTGCTCTACATATTCAAGTGCTCCGATTTGATCCACGATTGCCCTAATGTTTCGCTCGGCCTCGGAAACGCTCCAACTCCCATTTACATCAATTCTTATTTTTGCACTCGGTGAAGCGCCTTTAACTGCCTTGAGCCTTTTTATATCAGCCTCAATGCCACTTCCTACTTTTACCTTAAAGACACTTACTCCGGGATAAGAATCAACTAGAGAGTTGATCTCAGCAACAGAATCAGTCGCTGGGATAGTTCCATTTACCTTTATCGAATCTCGATAACTTGGAAATTCTGCTCCGCTAGCAGCCTCTACTCCGCTCTTTAGCCATTTAGCTGCTTCGTTATCGCCATACTCGAGAAATGGCGAAAACTCCCCCCAACCGTTGGGCCCTTGAAAGAGCGCCACTTCACGATTTGTGATTCCGCGAAATTTCGTGCGCATTGGTAATTGAATTACTCGAAGTGAATCGAGTACTTGCGCGAGTTCCATTTACGGACGCTTTGGAAATTTACCGAAGTCTGGTGCTCGCTTCTCCTTATAAGCATCCCGACCTTCTTGACC
>RGYL01000124.1 GCA_010032085.1 Actinomycetota bacterium | reverse complement strand
AAATTACAGGCCCTCGTTGCTCCAGCCGAAGCGATATTCCTTGATGCTAAGACGGAAGCGGAACTTGCTGAGTTAGACGATGCTGAAGCTTTGGAATTACTCAAGTCAATTGGGCTAGAAGAGCCGGGATTGAGTACTCTTGCGCGAGTTGGTTTCAATACTCTAGGGCTTCAAACTTACTTGACCGCAGGTGAGAAGGAAGCGCGCGCTTGGACAATCCATAAAGGAGATACCGCTCCGATGGCAGCCGGCGTAATTCACACAGATTTCCAGAAAGGTTTTATCAAAGCCGAGATCATCTCCTTTGATGAATTGGTCGCAGCCGGCTCAATGAGCGAGGCTCGCTCGCGCGGAAAGGTCCGCATGGAAGGAAAGGATTACGTAATGCAAGATGGAGACGTTGTGGAGTTCCGCTTTAATGTCTAAAAACCATTCAAAATCGCCACATTTAGCCGGCCTGCCCGAGAAAGAGCGCGCCGACCTTCGTAATATCGCAATCATCGCTCACGTTGATCACGGCAAGACAACTCTTGTCGATGCGATGTTGTGGCAATCCGGCGCCTTTGCTGCGCATAAAGAGCAATCTGAAACACAAGATCGCGTTATGGATTCGATGGACCTTGAGCGCGAAAAGGGAATCACAATTCTTGCCAAAAACACCGCAGTAAAACGTGGCGCAACAATCGTTAACATCATCGATACCCCAGGGCACGCTGATTTCGGTGGCGAAGTAGAGCGCGGTCTTGAGATGGTCGATGGAGTGGCACTTCTCGTTGATGCGTCTGAAGGTCCGCTCCCGCAAACTCGTTTCGTTCTCCGTAAAGCCCTGCAAAAAAACCTTCCCGTTATCTTGATTATCAATAAAGTAGATCGTCCCGATGCGCGTATTGCTGCTGTGGTCGATGAGGCATATGAATTGTTCCTAGATCTTGATGCGACCGAAGATCAAATTGATTTTCCAATTGTCTATACCTCAGCAAAAGCTGGTCGAGCATCTTTAACTCGACCAAGTGATGGCGGGATGCCAGATAACGAAAATCTTGATGTGCTCTTTGATGTAATCTTCAAAACTATTCCAGCGCCCAAGTTTCATGAGGGTGCGCCTCTACAAGCACATGTAACAAACCTCGACTCCTCTCCATATCTTGGTCGCCTTGCGCTCTGCCGAGTTCATGAGGGCAGGATTAAAAAGGGCCAGATGGTTACTTGGATGAAGACTGATGGCACTCAAGAGAAGGTAAAAATCTCTGAATTAATGATGACCGAGGGGCTTGAGCGAATTCCGGTTAATGAAGCAGGTCCTGGAGACATAATCGCGGTAGCAGGAATTGAAACCATCACCCTTGGTGAGACCCTTGCTGATATTGAGAACGCTTACGCTCTACCGCTTATAACCGTTGATGAACCAAGTATTTCTATGACAATCGGCATCAATACATCACCACTTGCCGGGCGGGTAGGTAAGAAATTGACCGCGCGGCTTGTGAAGAATCGCCTCGATAGTGAATTAGTTGGAAATGTCTCGCTCCGTGTTCTAAATACCGATCGCCCAGATACTTGGGAGGTTCAAGGCCGCGGCGAATTACAACTTGCAGTCTTAGTTGAAATGATGCGCCGCGAGGGATTTGAGTTAACGGTTGGAAAACCCCAGGTCGTTACAAAAATGATTGATGGAAAATTAAATGAACCAATGGAACGTTTGACGATTGATGCCCCAGAAGATTATCTCGGCGTCATTACTCAACTCATGGCACTTCGTAAAGGGCGAATGGAACAGATGGTCAATCATGGAACCGGATGGATTCGAATGGATTTCAAAGTTCCCTCACGTGGACTCATTGGATTTAGAACTGAATTCTTAACTGAAACTCGTGGAACCGGATTGCTTCACCATGTCTTTGATGGTTACGAGCCTTGGAATGGCGAACTACGAACTCGTCCAACTGGATCACTCGTTTCCGATCGCGCCGGTAATGCGACGTCTTATGCGATTTTTGCTCTCCAAGAGCGCGGCACGATTTTCTCTGAAGTTGGTTCAGATGTATATGAGGGAATGGTTATTGGTGAGAATTCGCGTCCTGAAGATATGGATGTGAATATTGTGCGCGAGAAGAAGTTAACAAATATGCGCGCTGCCGGATCTGATGAAAATGAGCGTTTGATTCCACCAAAGATCCTCAATCTCGAACAGGCGCTTGAATATTGCCGCGAAGATGAGTGCGTTGAAGTAACGCCAATAAATGTCCGCATCCGCAAGGTCGTACTTGACCAGAACGAGCG
>RGYL01000123.1 GCA_010032085.1 Actinomycetota bacterium | reverse complement strand
CCAACTAATGCAATCGGTTTATGGCCGGCTAACTGGAAACGCCTTAAAACGGTTAAGACGGCAAGATTGCCAAGGTGAAGACTTGGTGCGGTTGGATCAAAACCTATGTATAGCGAGCGACTGCCAGAGTTAAGAAAATTCTCTAACTCTCCTCGGTCAGTTGTTTGAGCAAGCGACTTTCGCCATTCGAGGTCGGCTAATAGAGCGCTAGTCATTGGGACATCATGCCTGAAAAGCGCTTTGACTCGTTGGATATCCATTTCGCATCGCGCTTAAGTGAATCCCCTAGTGCGCGAATCTGGCGGGCCACCGACTTTGGCGCAGTTCCATTGACGCTATCTCGCGATGCTATTGCGCCCTTAACGTCAAGAAATTTTCTTACGCCTTCATCGAGCTGCTCATGCGCGCTCTTTAACTGTGTTGCGCTTAGCTCATGTAGCTGCACTCCTGATTTTTCGGCAAGCTTCACACATTTTCCAGCCGCCTCATGGGCCTTCGAAAAAGGAATTCCTTTTCTAACTAAATAATCTGCAATTTCGGTAGCAAGAGAGAATCCTTCTGGCGCGCTCTTTGCCATTCTCTTTCTATCAAAGTTAGTCGAGGCGACCATTCCAGTTAAGGCTGGTAAGAGAGTAAGCAGATTCTCGATGGAATTGAAGACAACTTCTTTATCTTCTTGAAGATCGCGGTTGTAGGCGAACGGCATCGCTTTCATCGTGGTGAGTAACGATGTCAGATTTCCGATGAGCGGTCCGGATTTGCCTCGTGCCAACTCTGCAACATCTGGATTCTTCTTCTGGGGCATGATTGATGAGCCCGTCGCATATGCATCATCCAGCTTCGCCCAGCCAAACTCGCTGGTGCACCAGATAGTCCATTCCTCACCTATTCGGGAAACATGAACACCGATGAGAGCCAATACAAAAAGCGCTTCGACGGCAAAATCGCGATCCGAGACAGCATCAATGCTGTTTCGTACCACTCCATCAAATCCAAGATCTCTTGCAGTCCGCTCTGGAGATATCGGAAGTGAACTTCCTGCGAGCGCCCCAGCTCCCAGCGGTGAGAGGTTTGAGCGCTCGTACCAATCTTTTATTCGACCGAGATCTCGCTCTAATGCGCAGGAATGTTTTGCTAACTCGTGTCCGAATGAGACTGGTTGGGCATGTTGAAGGTGAGTAAAACCTGGCGCTACTGCATCAACATATTCACTCGACTTTGCCAATATTGCTTTACTCAACTTCGTTACCTGAAGCGCAATTTCAAGCATATGGTCAAGTAGGTAAAGTCTGAAATCTGTTGCAACTTGGTCATTACGCGACCTACCGGCGCGAATGCTTCCGCCTAACTCTCCCAGTTTCTCAATAAGTCCGCGCTCTAATGCGGAGTGAACATCCTCATCGCTGGCGTTCGGTTTGAACACGCCACTCTTCACTTCTTTTAAGAGTTCCTTAAGTGCTCTATCCAATTTCGCAGCAGTCTTAGCATCAATCAATTTCCCAGACTTGAGTACTCTTACATGCGCAATCGAACTTACAAGGTCATATGGTGCAAGGCGCCAATCAAATTGGACGCTACGAGAAAGTGCAAAGACAGAGTCATCGGTCTTTGATTCAAACCTTCCGCCCCAGAGCGCCATCAATGTGCCACCTTTCGCTTCCTTGATTCTGACTTGGTAAGAAATTCGCGCAATTCTCGCTCCAAAGATCTTCCCCCTGTTGGATTTTTCGACACCACTAGCACTGTGTCATCTCCCGCAATTGTCCCGATGATATTTGGAACTTCGCCGCTTCCCGAAGCTCGATCTAAGGTGCTAGCTAATAGCTGCGCGCCACCGGCGGGGGTCTTAACTACAACAAGATTTCCGCTGGCTACCATGCTGAGTACTAATTCATCAGAAGCTTTCGAAAATCGAGAACGATTTTCGTTGGTTTCCATCAAGAACTGGTAACGCAATTCGCCATTAGCATCGCGCCCCCGTACTGCTCCGACTTCTTCAAGATCGCGGCTTGCTGTGGCTTGGGTTACCTCAATCCCTTCATCGCTAAGTAGTTCGACGAGATCATGTTGCGAATGAACCAAACCTTGATTTACATATGAAATTACCAAGGCTCGGCGCGCATTTGTAGATAGCACTGACTTCTTAGCCATCGTAAACCTCATCACAGGCATCGGCAAAGGCGCCAGCAAATCTGATGATCTCTTTTTCTGTGATTATGTAAGCAGGAGCTATTCGAATTACATCTTCATTTGCAGCGTTTACTAAAAAGCCGCGCCTAGCTAGTTCAGAGGCGACAATTTTGGCTTTTCCATCTTTGACTTTTATCCCGATCAATAGGCCGCGACCCCGGACCTCCGATA
>RGYL01000122.1 GCA_010032085.1 Actinomycetota bacterium | reverse complement strand
GTTCAAACCCGAGGGCGCTTGCTCTATCGCCCGATGATAAAACTTTGTATGTGACCTTAAATGCGTCGGGACGGGTTATTGCCTACGACTTTATTGCCAATAAAGTCATTAAGTCCGTAAGAACCGGCAATGCTGCGCGAAGTCTTGATATCTCGAAGGATGGTTCTGCGCTTTTTGTAGTCAACTATATGAGCGATACGCTCGTTAAAGTTGATGCAGACTCTTTTGAAGTTTTGCAAAGAATCAAGCCATGTAATGAGCCTATTGGTGTGACTTATGAACCTGTAAACTCACGAGTCTGGGTTGCTTGTTACGGCGGAGCTATTAAAGTTTTTAGTGATCGCCCTTAACAATAGCCTCAAGTAATTTATCCATCGCGTTCCGAGCGCGATTTCTATTTCTAAGGCTTGGAGTTATTCCATCAGCAAGAATTGCAAATGCGAACTCTTTCTCCCCGCTCTTCACGTAGCCAGCAAGGGTGACGCTGTTATTAACCCACCCCGTCTTGGCTCTTACATTGCCTTTAGCTTCGGGTGCCTTTTCAAATCGCTTGACTAAAGTTCCAGTCTTTCCAGCAATTGGAAGGCCGTCGTAAATTGATTGAAATTGCGCGTCTTTTCGAATCACCATAAGTGCCTCAACAATCATGCGCGCCGAAACTTGGTTCTCCTTTGAAAGACCGCTGCCATCCATAACCTTCAAGCCCTCGGTAGTAATACCAAGTTCTTTAAGGACTTCTTTATAGGTAGCAGTTAAGCCTTTAGCTGTCGTGGAATTGCCCGCTTTTCTAGAAGCAGAATCGGCAAGGCGATCAGCCACGAGATTGTCGCTCCAAAGAGTCATATGTTCGATCATCTTGCTAATTGGTGCGGATGTTAAAGAGGCAATCTCCTCCTTGCCAATTTCATCGGCCTGGCTACTGCTAACTTCAATGAACTTAGCTCTAATCTTTCGATTCTTCATTGCAACGCTGAGGTTATAAACATCCTTTGGATAAAGGCCTTCGTAGAAAATCTTTATCTTCTTTAATTGTTCCGGATTTCCTTTAGTGATCAAAGTGGGTAGAAATTTATGACCGTATTTATCGGCGATTGCCTTACTTGTTGTTAAGAATGGATCTCTTCCTCCGCGCAGCAAGATCTCGTCTTGATTTGCCATCTTCCATACTGAGGTCGTAAAACGAGTTTCCGTTCCAAGATTCTTAATCGCAACTATTGCTGTCAGTAACTTCAAGACTGAGGCTGGAATGCGTAATGAGTCTGGTTTATTTTCGGTGAGCACTTTTGACTCTGCCTCATCCATAACTAGAAGTCCGGGAGATGAGAGCGCAGCTGCGCTACTTCGCTTCTCAACTGTGTGCAAAGCGAGAGCGCTCTCAGGTGTTGATGCGAGAAGTAGCGCTAGTGAGATGGCTAGTAGACGGCGCACCTGGGCAGATTACTATCGGCACATGGCCACGGGTTACGTTTACCACGAGATTTTTGGGTGGCATGACACCGGAACTTTTGTGGGCGATATGCCCGCAGATCCGGGGGCTGGCTTACAGCCTTATCGAAACTATGAACATGCTGAGACTAAAAAACGAATCCATGAATTGATTGTTGTCTCAGGACTGATTGATGAATTAACACGAATTCCAGCGCGTAAAGCCACCGAAAATGAATTAGCCACCGTGCACACGAGAGAACATATTGAACGAATAAAAAAAGAGAGTGCTTCTCGCTTGGGTGGCGATGGGGGCGATCTAACAACGCCATTTGGTAGAGGCGGCTATGAAATTGCAGCCATGGCGGCTGGTGGTGCAATTGAATTATTCGATTCCGTCTTATCTGGCGCAGTTAAGAATGGTTACGCCTTGATTCGTCCACCTGGACATCACGCTATCCAAGAACGAGGAATGGGATATTGCATCTTCTCAAACTTGGCGGTTGCTATCGCAGTTGCCAAGAAATTAAATCCCTCGCTTCGAGTGGTTGCAGTGGATTGGGATGTTCACCACGGAAATGGAACTGAGTCCATTTTTATAAATGAAAAAGATGTACTTACTATCTCTCTGCACCAGGATCGTTTATATCCTCACGATACGGGTGACCTGGATGTGATTGGCGTTGGTACAAATATCAATATCCCATTACCAGCTGGAACTGGAGTTGGTGGTTACTACTATGCATTTGATGAAGTTGTTGTTCCGGCAATTCGTAAATTCAAACCTGACATTGTTGTAGTCGCCTCTGGATTTGATTCTGCATATTTAGATCCACTAGGAAGAATGATGTTGACCGCCGAGGGATATAGGAATCTAACTAGGAAATTGATGGATGTGGCTGAAGAGGTTTGTGGTGGAAAATTGATGATGACCCACGAGGGTGG